>JACQAF010000242.1 GCA_016195145.1 Rhodospirillales bacterium | reverse complement strand
TAACCGCCGCCGCCCGGCTATCGGCGGTTAGGCCCAGACGGGCCTGCCAGCCGCGCAGCTCGCGCGCCCGTTCGTCGGCAACGAAACGGAAGACAAGCCCGACGCCAATCGCCGCCGCGACGACGAGGGCCAGGCCGGCAAGGGCTATCTTGACGGTAAAGCGACGATCCGGCCGGATACTCTCGTTGAGCCCTTCAAGCATATTTTCCTATGATGCCCAGGGTGGCAGACGCAGCACGACAATTATTACCAAAGCACAAAGCATATGTAGCAACCGGTCGTTAACCAAAGCTGAATATTATCCGCAGGATGAACTACAATGAAACTCCGGATTGCGAGGCGGGCCGGCGCTTCCATGTCCTTCCGGCCGTCCTTGCCGGTTTGTGGCTGGCCGTTACCGGAATTCCACAAGCGGCAAATGCTACTATCCAGCCCGCCAGCGCGTTGGCTTCTCCCCCCATCTTCGGAACGCAGGAGATCGGCAACGCCAATCTAGCGCCGTTTCGCAAATGGACGGGCATGCTCGACCGCCAGGCGCTTGAGCAGCCGCTTTACGACGGCCCCTGTACGGCCCGTCGGTTCAACCGTTGCCACCTCCAGGAATGGCGCGAATTGCTGGCCGACCTCGCCAACGAAGACCGGCTGACGCAGCTATATCAGGTCAACCGGTTCATGAACCGGGTCCCTTATATCACCGACCCGGTCAATTACGGCCTGCCCGATTACTGGGCGACGCCGCTGCAGTTCGCGGCCAAGGATGGGGATTGCGAGGATTACGCGATCGCCAAGTATTTTTCGCTCAAGGCCCTCGGCGTTCCGGCTTCCGACATGCGGATCGTGGTTCTCGACGATCTTAACCTGCGCATTCCGCACGCCGTCCTTGTCGTCTACCTCGAAGGGCGTGCCCTGGTTCTCGACAACCAGATTTCGCGCGTGGTGACCGCCGATTCGATCCGGCATTACCGCCCGGTCTATTCGATCAACGAACAGGGCTGGTGGCTGCATCGGCCGTAGGCGCGAAAAAAGCGTCGCCTCGCCCGCTCCGGGCTTGGAATCTCCGCCCCGTATCGCCTATGCTCGCCCCGACCGCGCTCGCGGTCCACCGCCCGCGTCGACAGGCCGAAAGAGCCGCGGTCGTGTGTCAATTCCGATTGTCCCGGATGCTCAGCAAACGTCGAGTCGTCGCTGCCGATCTCCAGACCTTGCTGCTTGGCATCCTGCGGGTTGCCGATGCGGCCGTAATCGTGCTGACCGCCATCGCATCCTACTGGCTGCGCCACGAGACGTTCGATATCCCCGAGATTTATCTCATCGCGATCATCTTCGCGATCGTCCTGACTCTCAACTACATGCAGATCGCGCGGCTTTACATCTTCGCCCATCAGACGCAGATCGCCTTGCAGTTCGGCCGGATGCTGATGGCCTGGTCGGCGGTGATGCTGACCCTGATCGCGCTCGCCTATTTCACCCGCACATCCGAGGCCTTCTCGCGCGCCTTCGTCATTGGCTGGTCGACCCTCAGCCTGGCCGGCTTCATCATCGTTCGCCTGGTTTTCATCCTGCAGATCGATCGCTGGCGGCGCGTCGGCCGGCTTAGCCTGAACATCGCCGTCGTCGGCGCGGGCGATCTTGGCGAACGTTTCATCCGCCATATCGAGGCCGCCGGCGCGGGGCAGTATCGCGTCGTCGGGGTGTTCGACAGCCGGCAGACGCGCATCCCCGATTCGATCGTCGGGCACCGGGTCCTCGGCACGATCGAGGATCTGGTGGTTTATGCGCGCAGCCACCCGCTCGACGAAATCGTTCTCGCCTTGCCCTGGCGGGCCGCCTCCAACCTCGAGGAAATCGTCAAGAAGCTCAAGGCCGTTCCGGTCAACGTCAAGCTCTGCCCCGACCATGTCGGCTGGACGCTGGCGACGCGCGGCTTCGATACGTTGGCCGGGATTCCGATGATGGCGGTTCTCGAGCGGCCGCTTTCGGGCTGGAACCTCATCCTCAAGGCGCTCGAGGACCGGCTTCTCGCCGCCATCCTGCTGGTCCTCTTCTCGCCCCTGCTGGCGCTGGTGGCGCTGGCGATCAGACTCGACAGCAAGGGGCCGCTCCTGTTCCGCCAGACCCGCTACGGCTTCAACAACAATCCGATCACCGTGTTCAAGTTCAGGACGATGGCGCATCGCCCCGACGACGCGGCGGTCCCCCAGGCGAAGCGCGACGATCCGCGCATCACCCGGGTGGGGCGGTTCTTGCGCCGGTCGAGCCTCGACGAGCTGCCGCAACTCGTCAACGTGCTGTCCGGCGAGATGTCGCTGGTCGGGCCGCGGCCGCACGCCGTCGCCCATAACGAGCAATACGCCAAGATCATCGACGACTACCTGACGCGCCATCGCGTCAAGCCGGGGATCACCGGCTGGGCGCAGGTCAACGGCCTGCGCGGCGAAACCGATACGCCCGAAAAGATGCGCCGGCGCGTCCAGTACGATCTTTATTACATCGACAACTGGTCGCTATGGTTCGACGTCAAGATTCTGCTGCTGACGCCGTTCGTCGGCTTCGTCAACAAGAACGCGTATTAAGGTTACGGTTGAACTGAACCCGCGCTCTCCAGCCTTTCCCTGCGGGCCAGACCCCGTTTCCGGCGGCTTTCCGGCATGTCGCCGGTTTTAACTTAACAATGGGTTCAGACGATGAAGCTTCAAAAGTCGGCCACGGATCTCGTTTTATCGGTTGTTATCCCGGTTTATAACGAAGCCGAAACGCTGCCGCTTATTCTCAGCCAGGTGATAGCCGTCCTTCCGGGGGTGACCAAGGAAATTATTGTCGTCGATGACGGCTCGCGCGACGGCACGCGCGAATGGCTGACCGCCAGTTTCCCCGGCGCCGTCAACCGTATCGGCGCCGTCCGGAACCCGGCCGGGGCGCCGCCGGTTTTTATCCTCGCCCCGTCCACAGCGGGGACGCCGCCGGCGGCCATGGTCGATGGCGAAGCGCCCGTCGGGCCGACGACCATCAAGCCGCTCCTGCACGCCAAGAACGGCGGCAAGGGGCAGGCGCTGAGAACCGGCTTCGCCGCCGCGACCGGCGACATCGTGATAATTCAGGATGCCGATCTCGAATACGATCCCGGCGACTGGACGACAATGCTGGCGCTGATCGTCAACGATCATGCCGATGTCGTCTACGGCTCGCGTTTCTACGGACGGCCGCACCGGGTTCTCTATTTCCATCACTATATCGCCAATAAGCTGATCTCGTACCTGTTCAATATTCTCTACAATCAAATTTTTACCGATGTCGAGGTCTGCTACAAAATGTTCCGCCGCCGGGTGCTTGACGGCGAACGTCTCGGTTCGACCGATTTCGGCATCGAGATCGAGCTGTCCGCCCGAATCGCCCGCGCCAAGAAGTGGCGGATATACGAAATGGGCATTTCCTATTATGGTCGGACCTATGACGAGGGCAAAAAGATCAACTGGAAAGACGGTATAAAGGCGCTATGGTACATTTTGAAGTACCGGTTCGATTGACGGCGCCTCAATAAAGCCCATGACAATCCGTCGGCTGAAGACGATTGCGATCGGGTGCGCGGGCTTTGCTGTCGGTATTTTGTTTCTCTGGCTTGCGCTACGCGATACGTCGCTTGGCGAACTGCGCCAAATCTTGCGTACGATCGATCCGTTCTGGATCGTTATCGGCATGCTGTTTTACGCCGGCAATATTTCGGTGCGTATCCTGCGTTGGCACCGTCTGCTGTCCATGCAAGGAGCTTTTTCTCGCGCCGCGGCGGCGATCAGCCTGATCGTCGGCTATTCGGTCAACAACCTCCTGCCGGCCCGGCTCGGCGAAGTCTTCCGGGCCGATCTGGTGAAACGTCGCTTCCACATTCCAGGCAGCGTGGCGCTGGGTGCGATCGTCGTCGAACGGTTATTCGATCTCTGCCTGATTCTTCTTTTGCTCTATCTGGGCCTGCTGCTGACCGTCTTGTCGTCCGCCCCCGACGCGCGCGCCGTCCTTATCCGCCTGTCGCTTCTCGCAACCGTCTTGCTGGTGACGATCGTTGGCGCGCTGATTCTCTTCAGCCGCGGGGCCATACCGGTGCTGACCGGCTATATGGCGCGTCGCGCCGCTGTCGCCTCGCCGCGCATGGCCGTTTTGTGGGGCCGGGCCGCGCGGATGCTGGTGAATTTCAACGCCCCGCTCCGCTTGAACAGCCCATCCCGTCTCGGGATGGTTTTTGTCCAGTCGAGCGCCGCGTGGCTGTTCGAAGCCGCCGCCCTATACGCCATATTACGGGCCGTCGGCATCGCCCTCGATCCGGGACCGCTGCTGGCCGTGCTGGCCGGCGCGAATCTCAGCACGCTGATCCCGACCGCTCCCGGCTATGTCGGAACCTATCAGCTGGCATATGTGATCGTCCTCGGCGAATTCGGAATCGGGCCCGCACATGCAATCATCGCCGCCACATGCGCCCAAATCTTCCTGCTCGGCGGTCTGACCGTGACCGGCGCGGGATTGTTCATGTGGGAATTCGGAAAACGCCGGATCCCCTCCCAATAAATGCTCAAACTTTCCCGCATCGGCCGCAGCGCCCGCTCCCACGCAAGCCTTGTAATGGCAATTCGCCGCTCGTGCCGAATTTATAGCTTCATGCGAGAGTAGCGATGCGCCCAGCATTCGGAGTTGCGGTTCTGGCTTTAATACTCGTCGCGCTTGTTCTGCGCATTCTTATGATGGCGCCATCATATGCGTTTCCGGGCGGCGATGAGCTCGGCTATTTGTCCGACGGATTATTGGTCCTCGAAGGCATCACGCCCGGATACAAGTTTGCGCCGGCCGGGTTGCTGACCTGGTTCTCCTTTGTCTATGGGGGAGTCGCCGCCGCAGGCCACGTTCTTGCGCCGAGCGCCTTCGTCGCTGGCTTGCCCGGCAGTCTCAAACTTCTGGGCGCGTTCGATTCCGGCCTGTTTGCGATCTATCGCGACATGTCGGACTTGCATTTCTGGGTCGTCGTCGCAGTCATGCTCGTATCGCTCGGCGGCGTATTCGCCGCCGCCCGCCTCGGCCACAAGCGGGCCGGCTTTGCCGGGCTGTTGGTGGCCGGGGGATTGATGGCGGCGCTGCCCATTGTCGTGTCGCTATCGGTGCAAAGCCGCCCTTATGCGCTTGCCTGGTCGTTGGCGCTGATGGCGATCGGATTTGCCGGCCTGGCGGACGGACGGCTTCGTTCGATCGGCGCCGGGATTTGCTTCGGCCTCGCGGTTTCTTCCCGCATCGACATGCGACGATATTCCCGCTGATCCTGTGGGAATTCTGGTGGCGCCGCCCTGCCGAAGGTCTGGCAAGGCCGCTCGCTAGGCTCATCGGGGCGGCAACGATCTCGTTCATGGTCGCTGCGCCCTGGTATCTGTCGCATCTGCTTGGCAATCTGCGCGTGATCGCCACTGTGCGCGTGCTTCATGCGACGACGAGCTTCGATTGGGAAACGGTCAGCGCCATCGCCTGGCAAGAAGGCTTGGGCCCGTTATGCGTTCTGCTTGCCGTCGGTTTATTGATCCGCGCCGGCGACGATCTCCGTAAAATCCTGGCGCTTCTGGGATACCTCGCCGTTCTCCTGGTCAGCGCGCTATACGGCACCAAATATGGGCTGCGCCACCAGGGCACCCTCATTGTTGCGTCGATCGCCGTGGCCCCGCTGGCCCTCGACGGGATCGTCCGCCATGTATCGAAACACGGCGCCATCCTCGCAATCGTTATTTCGATCGCCGTTCTGGCCTTGCCCGTTGCCCGCACGATCGAAGCCATCGCTACAGAACGCGCATCCTGGGCCAACGACCGCGCCGTGGAATGGATCGAGACCAATCTTCCTTCCGGATCGATCGTTTATCTGCAGCCGCACTTCGCCATGCCGCTGCCGACGCGCCAGTCCGGCGACGATCTGTGGGACGAAGTGGCCGGGTCCGACGCGTGGCGGCGAAAGCTTGCCAGCGGTCTGGCCGCTTTGCGCCTTCCTGCTACGGCATTTCCGCGCGCTGTCCGAAGAGCATCTCTACCAGGAACGCGGGAATCGCCGTCGTTATTTTATACTCGCCGGCGATCATGGCGGGAAACGTCCGCGCTTCGATTTGCGGCTGATTTCGCTCGGCTCGCCCTTCGATTACACGCCTGCGGCAGCGTTGACCCGCGCGCAGCAAGAGGGCGGTTATATCCTGTGGCGCGGAGAGGCCGTCAAGGAATATGGAAACCCGATGGCATCCTGGCTTGCCCCCGATGGAAGCGGCGTCTTCATCTACGGTTTCGGCGTCGCCGCGCCCGCAAACCGGTAAAGACGAAAATCGCCATTTTCGCCGGCCGGCCGCCACCCCCGGCTTGCCGGATCGGGCCCGAGATTGAGCGCGACGTACCAGTCCGTATCGACGAACCAGCCTATCCCCCGCGATTCGAGATAGGCCGTCATATTGCCGCGCCAGGCGAGGGCCGCCGGGTTCACCTTGCCATCGACATTGACCACGCGATCGCGGAAAAAGCCGAGCGTGCCCGACTGACCGGCGGCGACCGGATCGCCGGGCGGCACATATCGCTGCACCAGCGCGACCTGATCGTGATGCGCCGCCTTGCCGAAGATGCCGCGATCGCCCTGCGCCAGGACCGCGAGCCCGGCTCCGTAAACCGTAAGCGCGCCGGCAACGCCCAGATGCAGAAAGGCCGGCCCGCGACCGGCGGCGATCATACGCGCCCACCAGACCGGTACGGCGACGAATGCCAGCAGGGTCAGCGGCATGAAATATCGGATATAGAACCAGGTCGCGAAGAAGAACAGCGTGTAATAAACCACCAGGATCGCCATAGCGGCGATCAGGCACAGCGCGAATTCGCGGGTCCGGCGATCGATCGCGGGCGCGATCTCGCCAGCCGGCGGCGCGCGGCGAGTTTTCCGCCATCGCCACCAGGCGGCCGCCGCGGCGACCAGGGCCGCCGAACGCAAGGCATCCGTCGCCCACGATTCATACGCACCGGCGAAAATCCATGGCATCGCCATCATGCGTAGCGCCCATGCCGCCTCCGCCAGCCGGTCCATCTCCAACCCAAAAGCCTGCTGCGCGGCGCCGCTGGTCGGCATCAGCGCGCCGAACCAGAAATAGTTATAGGCCCACCACGGGCCGGATACGACGAGCGCGGTCCCGCCCAGCGCCGCCGCCCGGCCGATTGCCAGCGGCGAAAAAAAGCCCCCGCCGCGGCGCAATTCGTTGGCCGCGAGAATGACGACCAGCACGGCCGCGTCGATCCGGGCAAGGACGGCAAGGCCGAGCAGAACGCCGAAGCCCAGCAATGTCGGCAGCTTTTCGGTCCAGCCGTGCTGATAGGCCCGCCAGGCGAACGCGTAGAACATCATCGCGCAGCCGGTCTCGAGGCCGGAATAGAATTCGTTGAAGTTTTTGACCGCCACCAGATAAAGCAACGCGCCGAGCGCGAAGCGCAGATGCCGCTCACTGCCCGGACGCGCCGCTTCCGGCGCCGCATCGCGCGCCACCAGGCCGACGGCAAGCGCCCCGGCAATGTGAATCGCCCAGGCGATGGCCAGAATAAAACGCAGGCCGAGCGCGCTGTCGCCGCCGGCAAGCCGGAAAGCCGCCGCCTCGATAAACGTGAAGAGCGGCTGAAATCCGTTGGTCAGGGTTGCGCCGTCGATCGTGATTCCCCGGCTCGCGGCGATATTGCGCGCCACGCTCAAAGCATAAAATCCATCCTCGGTGAGCGGCGTGCCGAAGACATGGCTTTCCGGCCGAAAGGCCAGCGCCAGCAGCGCGGCGGCGGCGGCCAGGGCCAGCAGGCCGATCGCCGCGGCCATCGTATCGCCGCTAGGTCGGCCGGACCGGCGACCGGCCGGCGGGTTGATCTGGGGCATCGGGGTTCCGTCCTAACTGGTCGGGCGGCCGGTCGAGCCGGCCCGGAATAAACGGCCGAGACAGCTGTTTATTCGTTAACGGTCTTACGGCCCTACCGCATCGGCGTCCAGCTTCGTTTATGGCGACCGGTCGACACCGGGGGCGGCCGGCCATCGGCATTGGGGCAACGTCTCCGCGGTTATTCTATAATGGCCGGATGGAGCGAATCGACGAGGAGGGCAGGCTGGCACGAGCCGTGTTCTGGGGCCTGTTGGCTGTTGTGGCGCTGGCGCCCCTGCCGTTCGGCGCCAACCGGCCGTTGCCGTGGAGCCTCCTGGCTCTGTCGGTTGGCGTGCTGCTGGTTCTGTGGGCCGTTGCCGCCCTACGCGCCCCGGGGTTGGTGCGCGTCCCGATCCGCCGGATCGCCATCCCGGCGGTTTTGTACGGCATGGCAATGGTCTGGTTCCTCATTCAAGCCGCCGCGTGGACGCCCGCCGCCTGGCATCACCCGCTTTATACGCAAGCCGCCCTAGCCCTCGGCGTCCCCGTTCCCGGTGCGATCGCACTGGCGCCCGAGGCCGCACAGGCCGCCGTCATGCGCCTCTTCGCCTATGGCGGGATTTTCTGGCTCGCCCTGCATTACGCGCATGATCCCGTGCGTGCCCGGCAGATATTGTGGGCGCTGGCGCTGGCCGGCACCGGATACGCCATTTATGGGCTGATTATATATCTCGGCGATTTCCAGACCATTCTCTGGTACCGGAAATGGGCGTACTGGGACGCGTTGACCAGCACCTTCGTCAATCGCAACAGTTACGCCACCTATGCCGGGCTCGGCCTCGTCGCCGTGCTTGCCCTTATCCTGCGCGACCTTGAAATCAGCGCCCCCCAGGGCCTCAGCAGCCGATCCGCGCTGCTGCATTTTGTCGATCACGTCCGGCTGTCGACATTTATCCTCGTCGCCGCCTTTCTGGTAATTGCTACCGCCCTGTTGCTCACCCAATCGCGGGGCGGTTTGGCCAGCACGCTTTTCGCCGGCGTTGTCCTGGTCGGGGCGCGGGGATTTTCCCGTAACCGGCGATCGACAAGCCGGTTCTCAATGAGCGGGATCGCCCTAGCGCTCGTCGCCATCGTCCTGATTTCCTACAGCGGCGAGCGGACCCTCGCCCGCTTCGCCAGCACCGAACGCGGGACGTCGGGGCGGGCGGAAGTTTACGCCCTCACCGTCGAGGCCATCCGCGAGCGCCCGATCCTTGGCACCGGCCTCGACAGTTTTCCCGATGTCTTCTCGATGCGGCGCGACGATCGCTTTCCATCGTC
>JACQAF010000277.1 GCA_016195145.1 Rhodospirillales bacterium | reverse complement strand
TCTGGCAGGCGACGACGATATTCGTCGGAATATGGGTGAGGCGCACCGCGCTCTCGGTCTTGTTGACGTGCTGGCCGCCGGCGCCCGAGGCGCGATAGACGTCGGTGCGTACGTCGCCCTCGGCGATCTCGATGTGGATGGTGTCGTCGATCGCCGGATAGACCCATACCGAAGCGAACGAGGTGTGCCGGCGCGCATTCGAATCGAACGGCGAGATGCGCACCAGCCGGTGCACGCCGGCGCCGGCATGAACTTCGATGAACGCATCGTTGCGGTCGGCCTCACCCGATAGCAACGCATCGAGGCCGCGCTTGGCCGTCATATCCTTGAGCTTGCGCAGCGCCGCTTCCGCCTCGTCAACCACGCCCCGATCGCCCTCGGCCTCGCCAAGCTCGATCAGGCCGAGCGCGTCGTCCAGTTCCTGCTGCAACGCCTTGCAGTTGCCGATCGCGCGTTCGAGATGGGCGCGCTCGCGCAAAATCGCCTGCGCCTTGGCCGTGTCGTTCCACAGCGCCGGGTCGCCGGCCAGTACGTTCAGTTCCGCCAGTCGTTTCTGCGCCCCATCCCAGTCAAAGATGCCTCCTCAGCAGTTCGAGCGACTGCTTGATTTCGGCGGCGAGGTCGGCGATTTCGGCACGCATGTAGAACCCTTCGGGTGCAAGAATCCGATAGCAGTACGGAACGGACCCCGTACGGACAGAGCTTTAGTATAACCCGCCGGCGTCGCTTGCGGGAATGGCCATCGCAGGCACCGATGCGCCGCCATCGAGGACCGGGGCGTCGGCGGCCAGCGTCTCGGTGCCGGGCTTGAACGCCTCCCAGATCGCGTCGCGCTCGCCCGTGCGCGCCAATTGGCCGGTCGCCGGGTTGACGCGCACCAGGCGGATGCCGGGCGGGATGCGGAACGGGATGGCCGGCTTGTCCTTCAACGCTTCGGCCATCGTCTCCTTGAAAACCGGCACAGCGACGCTGGCCCCGGTCTCGTTCGGCCCCAGGGTGCGCGGCGTGTCGAACCCAATGAACACGCCGACCGCCAGATCGGGCGAAAAGCCGACGAACCAGGTGTCGAAACCCTGGTTGGTCGTACCGGTCTTGCCGGCGAGCGGCTTGCCGAGTTCCTTGATCCGCCGGCCGGTGCCGCGCTCGATGACGCCCTGGAGAATGGAGACCATCTGATAGGCGGTGGCGGGGCTGACTACCTGTTTGCGCGTATCCGGCAATGCGGGCTGCGGCTGGCCGGTCCACGCTTCGGCTTCGCAGCCCTCGCACGGGCGGCCGTCGTGGCGGAAGATCGTCTTGCCGTTACGGTCCTGGACCCGGTCGATCATGCTCGGCACGATCGTCTTGCCGCCGTTGACCATCATCGCGTAGGCGGCTGTCAGGCGCATCAGCGTCGTCTCGCCGGCCCCGAGCGCCATCGAGAGTTGCTGCGGCATCTGGTCGACGACGTTGAACCGCTCGGCGTAGTTGGCGACCTTGTCCATGCCGATATTCTGCGCCAGGCGCACGGTCATCAGGTTGCGCGACTGCTCGATGCCGATGCGCAAGGGACTCGGCCCGAAAAAATTGCGCGAATAGTTCGCCGGCTTCCAGCGCGCCAGACCCGGCCCTTGATCGATGACGATCGGCGCGTCGAGAATCAGGCTGGTCGGCGTAAACCCGGCGTCGAGCGCCGCCATGTAGACGAACGGTTTGAACGACGATCCCGGCTGGCGCATCGCCTGCGTTACGCGGTTGAACTGGCTGATCTCGAAGCTCCAGCCGCCCGCCATCGCCAGCACACGCCCGGTATGCGGATCGAGGGCGACGATGCCGCCGCCGATATTGGGAATCTGGCGCAGCGCGTATTGCTTCGCGCCGTCCACGGGCGGCGCGTCGACCAGCGCCTCGACAGCGATCACGTTGCCGAGCGCAAGCGCATCCGACGGTTGGCGCAATGACGGGCCGAGCCGCTGGTTTTCTTTTTGCGCGCGCGCCCAGCGCATTTCGGCGAAGGGGATGAAGCCGCGCGATCCGTCGGCAAAGCCGATCTCAGCGCCGCTTTCCGGCGTCGCCAGGACCACGGCGATCTGCCACTCCCCCAGCCCGGCGGGACGACCGAACTGGGCGAGGCGGATTGCCCAGGCGGGCCCAACCTCAATGCGGGCGAGCGGCCCCCGCCAGCCATGGCGGCGGTCATAGGCCTCGAGCCCGTCATGCAGCGCGCGGGCGGCGATCGCCTGCAGGCGCGGATCGATTGTCGTGCGCACTGACAAGCCGCCGCGATAAAGACCGTTTTCGCCGTAACGGGCAAGCAGTTCGCGTCGTACTTCTTCGGCGAAATAGTCGGCGCGCACGGCCTCGGTCTCGCCGCGCGAACGCACGACCAGCGGCGCGGCACGCGCGCGCTCAGCCGCCGCCTCGTCGAGCCACCCGTCCTCGCGCATGCGGCCGATTACCCAGTCGCGCCGGACCTTGGCGGCCTCGGGATAGCGGGTCGGGCTATAGTTGTTCGGCGCCTTGGGCAGGGCGGCAAGAAACGCCGCCTCCGGCACCGTCAGTTCGTCGAGCGACTTGTTGAAATAGTTGAGCGCCGCCGCGGCCACGCCATATGCGCCGCCGCCGAGATAAATTTCGTTGAGATAAAGCTCGAGAATACGGTCCTTGCTCAACGCCCGCTCGATGCGCAAGGCCAGGATCGCTTCCTTCGCCTTGCGCGCCAGCGACACCTCGTTGCCAAGCAGGAAGTTTTTGGCCACCTGCTGAGTGATCGTCGACGCGCCGACCGGCCGGCGGTTCTGTCCCGTCCCCTTGTTGATCAGGTTGACGATAGCGGCGCGCGCGATATCGGGCAGGCTGACGCCGGGGTGGGAGTAAAAACTTTTATCTTCGGCCGACAGAAAGGCGCGGATCACCAGCTTCGGCATCGCATCGACCGGCACGAAGAGCCGCCGTTCGGTGGCGTATTCGGCCAGAATCCGACCGTCGCCCGCGTGAACCCGGGTCAGCGTCGCCGGCTGATAATCGGCGAGCTGCTGATAATCGGGCAAACCGCGACCGAAATACCACAGCCCGGCAAGTCCCGCGGTAAGTCCGACAACGAGGAGCAATACGATCAGAATTGACAGTCGTATCAGTAGCTTCAGCATTTTCCCAATCGCTGCGTTCAAGCCGCCGCGATGGCCCCTGGGGACGCCCGGCGCCGGCGGCTGGACTTTATTAAAGTAACTTTGTGGCCGAGTTATGACTTCGTCAACCGGCGGGCGAAATAGCGATCGACCGCCCGCACAACCGCCGCCGCGATCTTGGCGCGGTGCTGCGGCCGATTGAGCAGCGATTCATCATGCCGGTTGGAGATATAGCCGAGCTCGATCAGCGCCGAGGGAACGTCGGGCGCCTTGAGCACGGCGAAGCCGGCGAAACGATGCGGCTTGGTCGGAATCAGCGGCAGGTCGCGGCCCAGTTCGGCGACCAGGATGCCGGCCAGCGTCGCCGAATGGTTCATCGTCTCGCGCTGGGCAAGGTCGATCAGAATGCTCGCCACGTCTTTGTTCTCGTGCGACAGGTCGATGCCGGCGATGATGTCGGCGCGGTTCTCGCGCGCCGCCAGCGCCGCCGCCTCGGCGTCCGACGCGGTTTCGGACAAAGTGTAGATGCTAGCGCCGCGAGTTCGCGCGTCGCCCAGCGAGTCGGCATGGATCGACAGGAACAGATCCGCCTCGACCACTCGTGCCTTGGCGACCCGGTCGCGCAGGCGAACGAACTCGTCTTCGTTGCGGGTCATCACCACGCGATACCGGCCGGTCGCTTCAAGATGGCGGCGCACTTCGCGGGCAACGGCCAGCGTGATGTCTTTTTCGAACGTGCCGCTGGCCCCCGTCGCCCCCGGATCGACGCCGCCATGGCCAGGGTCGAGAACCACGACCCGCCGATTATCCGCGCGCCGGTGAGCCGACCGGGGGGGCTCGGCGGACGATGGCCCGGCTGCGACGGCCTGCGGTTCGGCGGCACGCGGCGCAGGCGGCGGTGGGGTCGGCAGGTTCGGCTGGGCGGCCAGCGGAATAGCCGGCAGCGGAGCAGCAATTGGCGGCGGGCTCTGGGGGATCACCTCGGTGGGCGCCGCGACCCGCAACTGGGACCCGGACGGGGTCCATGGCTGCACGGCGGCCGCGAATGTTTCACGGTCGACCGGCGCCAGATCGAGCACCAGACGGTACCCGCCCCGGCCGCTGGGTAGCTCGTAACGGGCGGCGCGGACCTGCGCCGGTACGGCTAAATCGATCACTAGCCGGGCGCTCTGGGCATCGAAGCGCCCGTAGCGGTAGCCGGCGACCAGACCCCGCGGGGCCTGCGCGGTCGTCGCCAGCCGCCAGTTCACCGGCGGCAGCTCGACCACTGCCCGCATTGGCTCATCGAGAAAGAAAATCCGGTATTCGGCCTGGCGGGTAAAATCGACTATCACCCGCGTCGTATCGCCCTGTTCGGCAAAGGCGACGGCGGTGACGGCCGCTTCGGCGCCGGCAGCCCCTGGCATCCCGGTCGAAATACCGCCGGCCAACAAACTGGCAAAGATCGCTAGTCGGTATAACCGACGCCACATATTGCGGGGTTCTCCTTTTCCGACCACTAGATATATCCCTGATTGATCAAGGGGTTCAACCGATAATCGCACCCGGCGGTTCGCCCGACCGAATAATCATTTGTTCGGGGCCAGGCTTGCGGTTATTTTATTGTTTGTCCGCATGGCTGCCGTGCTCCGTCCCTGGAGCGCAGCGCCGGCCGCGCTTCACCCCCTGTGCAGGATAGCGCGCGCGGACGATAACACGGAGGCCGGGATTCGGCGTATGCCGTGGACCACTCGACCGCGGAAGCAAGTTTTGCGCGGACCGGGCGAAGACGAGGGCGGCAGCGAGCGCGATGGCGCACCCCCGCCCTCGCGGGCCACAACCTCCCCAGCCTCTGAACTTCATGGCGTAGCCTGGATCGCGCGCTACCAGAGCCAAATATATGGTTCTTCGTTTCTCGCGCCGCCCGGTATCCGCCCCGCATTTTGGAGAACCCCACGAATGGCCAAGCGCATGCTGATTGACGCGACGCACCCGGAAGAAACCCGGGTGATCGTGGTCAGCGGAAACCGTCTCGAAGAATTCGATTTCGAAACCTCGACAAAGAAACAACTCAAAGGAAACATTTATCTCGCCAAGGTGACGCGCGTCGAACCGTCGCTACAGGCGGCCTTCGTCGACTATGGCGGCAACCGTCACGGTTTCCTCGCCTTCAACGAAATCCACCCCGATTACTACCGGATTCCGGTCGCCGACCGCCAGGCCCTGATCGCCGAGCAGGTCCGCGATGACATTGCCGGTGAACCCGACCTTGCCGAAATCCGCGAGGAGCCACCGGCCAGCGAGGAACCGCCAACCAACGAAGCATCTGCTGGCGCCGCGCCCGAACTAGACAAATCGCACGACGAAACCGAGATGCCGGCCGTGCCGGAAACCATTTCGCCGGCGGCTGAAACGGCAACGCCCAGAGACGAGACCTCACCCTATTTCGATCGACCCCATGACGACCCGCAAGGGCAGTTGGCGATACCGATCGATCCGACCGCGCCGCCGAGCGAAATTGTCGGCAGCGGCCCGTTACCGCTGGTCGAACCGGCGCCCGGTGCGAATATTGCGACCGGCAATGACGGCGCCGTCGCCCGTCGCGATGTCGAATCGGTCGGCGGCGACGATATCGACGACGTGGAGCAGCGGCCGCGTTTCCGTCCATCGCGCCACTACAAGATCCAGGAAGTCATCAAACGCCGGCAGGTTCTGCTGGTGCAGGTGGTCAAGGAAGAACGCGGCACCAAGGGCGCGGCGCTCACCACCTATCTCTCGCTCGCCGGCCGCTATTGCGTGCTGATGCCCAACACGGCGCGCGGCGGCGGCATCTCGCGGCGCATCACCAGCGCCCAGGACCGCAAGCGTCTCAAGAACGTCATGGAAGGCCTCAACGTGCCCGAAGGCATGGCGGTCATCCTGCGCACCGCCGGCATGGAGCGCAATCAGACCGAAATCAAGCGCGACTACGAATACCTGATGCGGATGTGGGACGAGATTCGTGAGCTGACCCTCAAATCGATCGCGCCCGCCCTCGTCTACGAAGAAGGAAGCCTGATCAAACGCGCGATGCGCGACCTTTACGCCAGCGACATCGAGGAAATCCTTGTTGAAGGCGAAGACGGCTACAAGGCGGCGCGCGGCTTCATGAAGATGCTGATGCCCGGCCATGAATCGCGCATCCGGCGCTACAGCGACCCGGCCGTGCCGTTGCTGCAGCGCTTCCAGGTCGAAAGCGAGCTCGACGAGATCCACAACCCGACCGTCCGGCTCAAATCCGGCGGCTACATCGTCATCAATCCGACCGAGGCGCTGGTCGCCATCGACGTCAACTCCGGCCGGGCGACGCGCGAACGCGACATCGAGGAAACCGCCCTCAAAACCAACATCGAGGCGGCGGAAGAGATCGCCCGCCAGTTGCGGCTGCGCGATCTCGCCGGCCTGATCGTCATCGACTTCATCGACATGGACGACCACCGCCACCAGCATCAGGTCGAACGGCGGCTCAAGGACGCGATGAAGAACGACCGGGCGCGCATCCAGATCGGGCGCATCTCGGCCTTCGGGCTGCTTGAGCTTTCGCGCCAGCGCCTGCGGCCGAGCTTGGTCGAGGCGTCGTCGGAGCGTTGCCCGCATTGCGGCGGCACCGGCCTCATTCGCTCGACCGAATCGACCGCGCTGCATGTTCTGCGCGGCATCGAGGAGGAAGGGATGAAGCTGCGCACCGCCGAAGCGGTCGTGCATGCGCCGACCTCAGTCGCCCTTTACATCCTCAACCAGAAGCGCGCCGCGCTCGCCGGCATCGAGAGCCGTTACGGCCTGCGCGCATCCATCGCTACCGACGACGCGCTGATTCCGCCCGCCTATCGTCTCGACCGCGTGAAACAGCGCAGCGACGCCGCCGCCCCCGTGGCCCCGTCGCCCATACGTCCGATCGACGATCTTCTCGGGCCGCCGGAAAGCGAGGCGCTCGAAACCGGCATGATGATACCCACCGATACGAACGTCCAGCCGGCGCGGACTGACGAGCCCGCCGATGGAGAGGGTGGGCGCCATCGCCGCCGCCGGCGGCGTGGTGGCCGCGGCCGCGACCAGCGGGCCAATCAGGCGGCCGGCCGGCCGGCCGAAACCATGCCCGACGCCGAAACAGCAGCCAGCGATGCGCCCAAACCCATGCCGGCCAACGACCAGGTCGTACGATCCGCGGACGCCAACCAGACGCCAGCCGGAGCCGAGAACGGCGAGTTCGAGCCCGGTGACGATCAATCGGGCGGGAGGCGGCGGCGGCGGCGCGGACGACGCGGCGGCCGGCGGCGCGGCCGGCGCGGCGGCGAAGGACAAGACTACCCCGCCGATATGGCTGTCGTGGCCGAGCCTAGTTATCCGGATGCCAACGATAGCGCGCCGCCCGTTGCGCAGCAACAACAGCAACAGCGGCATCCGCCGCGCGTACGCGGACCGGGCGACGATCTGTTTCCGTCGCGCCGCGTCGAGGGACCGGGCGATGCCCATGACTGGCCGTGGAACCGGCGGGCCGAGCGTTTTCCTGACGACGACGGGCGTGAAACGCCTGCCCCCGCAGCAAAACCTCCGGCTTCGGCTGCCGAACCGTCCAAATCGGAGGAACCGCGTCGCGAAGCGCCCCCGGCGCCCAAGCCGATCGCGGCTTCTCCTACGACCGCCGCTGAATCGCTGCCCACGAACAGTGCCGGCCACCAACCGCCGGCGGCAGCCGAGGATCCGTCAGCGTCGCCGCGACGCGGCTGGTGGAAACGTTTGACGACCTAGACGGTCAGTGAACGGGGCAGTCAGCGCCGCCACGCGGCGAGCCGGCGCGCTGCCTCGGCCATCTCCTCGGTCGTGCCGGCGAAGGAAAATCGCACATAAGCATGGCCACGCCCGGGATCGAAATCGGTCCCCGGCGTGGCCGCCACGCCGGCCTCGGCCAGCATGCGGCGGCAAAAATCCTCGCTGTCGTTGGTCAGGTGGGCAATGTCGGCATAGAGGTAAAACGCCCCGTCAGGCGGCGCAAACTGCGTAAAGCCCGCCTTCGGCAAACGTTCGAGCAGCAGGTCGCGATTGGCGCGATAACGCGCGACATTGCTGTCGAGTTCGGCGCGCGCGTCGAAGGCGGCGATGGCCGCGCGCTGGGCCAGCGTCGGCGGCGAGATGAACAGGTTTTGCGCCAGCACCTCGACGCTGCGCACAAGGTCGGGCGGCACCACCATCCAACCGAGCCGCCATCCGGTCATCGAGAAATACTTCGAAAAACTGTTGATGACGATCGCCTCGTCGGTGAACGACAGGGCCGTCGCCGCCGGCGCGCCGTAGACGATGCCGTGATAGATCTCGTCCGAAACCAGCCGCACGCCCTTACGGCGGCACCAGGCGGCGAGCGCCTTGAGTTCGTCGGGCGCCAGCATGCTGCCGGTCGGATTGGCCGGGCTGGCGACAATCAGGCCGGCGAGCGACCCGTCCGCCGCATCGAGCAGCGGCGGCGCGGGCTGGAACCTGGTTGCCATACTGGCCGCTACGCCGACGGTCTCGACTCCGATTGCGGCCAGGATATTGCGATAGGCGGGGTAGCCCGGATCGGCGAGCGCCACGCGGTCGCCAGCATCGAAGGCGGCCAGAAACGACAGCAGGAAGGCGCCCGAGGAACCGGTTGTGACCACGATGCGCTCCTCGGGCACATCGACGCCATAAATGTCGCGATAGTGACGCGCGATCCGTTCGCGCAGCGCCGGCACGCCGAGCGCTTCGGTATAGCCCAACCGGTCGGCATCGAGCGCCGCCTTGGCCGCCTCGCGAACCAAGCGCGGCGCCGCCGTTCCCGGTTGCCCGACCTCGAGATGAATCGCCCTGTCGGCAACACTGCGCGCCGCCGCATCGCGCGCATTGGCGGCGCGGAACACCTCCATGGCGATGAAGGGCGAAATCCGGCCGCGGCGGGAAACCTTAAGCGCCATCGGGGCTGACCGGCGCCTAACCGCCGAATCCGGCAAGCCCGAACCCGCGCCGGTCCGGGAAAAACTGGCAGGTATTTGACCGACTGAGCAAGCCATCGGGACAGAATACGGCGTTGACCCGACCGAGCGGCGGCGTTTCGGTCACTGTATAGCCGAGGGCACCGAGCCCCGGCAGCCGTGTTGCCGCGCCGGCTTCGACCAGTAGCGCGCCGCCAGGTCCCGGATAGTAAAACCGCGGCGCGTCGAGGGCGGCTTCAAGCCGGCGCTCGTCGACCAGCGTCGCCAGCGCAACGCCGGCCAGCGCTCCCATCGCCGCCGGTCCGCTGCCGGCGGCAGCGGCAAAAACGACATCGGTGCGATCGCGCAGACCGATCACCGGCCCGAGAAAGGCTGGCGTACGCGCCGCATTGTCGGGCGCGGCGGCAAGCAGAACGCCCATGCCGGGGACAAGACGACCGAGGCCGAAGCGTTCATAGGCCGTGACCGTGCAAGCGACCGCCATACCCTCGCGGTCGGCAACCACGAAGCCGGTCGTCGCCGGGGCATCGGGCGGCGCGGCGGAGCCCGCCTGCAGGCCATCCGCCGGGCTGCGTCGATCCGCCCGGTAATCGGCCATCAGGCCGGCGAGATGACGTTCCCCGACCAATTCGATGATCGACGCATTGACGGTCAAATCGGGCGCCTGCCAGCGCTGACGATCGCGGGCCACCCGCAACATCGCCTCGGCCAGCAAATGCGGGCGTTCTTCCGCCGGGGCGCGGCGCCAGCGCGGGGCCACGGCGCCGAGAATTTCTGCTTCGACCAGTCCGGCGACCGCCGGCGGCGATGCGAAATGCAACCGTACATCGCCGACATTCACCGGCACCGTCGGCCGCCACGCCGGCAGCGTGTCGCGCATGTCCTCGAACGACAGCGACGCACCCACGTCCTGCGCGGCGGCGATAAAGCGCCGCCCGAGCGGGCCGATATAGAGGTCGCCCGGCCCGCGCGAGCGAAGATGGGCGAGCAGGGTCGCCAGATCGCGCTGAACGAGCAGGTCCCCTTCGCCGAGCGGCGTCCCGTCGGCGCGCCCGAACAGCGCCCGCGCCGCCGGGTCGCGCGACAAGGCAGGCCATGCCGCCGCCAGCTCGACGGCCAGCGCCCGCGACACCGGCGTGCCGAACCGCGCCAGCGTTTCGCTCGTTGAGAGGAGCTGTTCCCAGCGCAGCTTGCCGTATTTGGCGTAGAGGGCGTACATGCCGCGCGCATTCGCCGGCGTCGCGGCGATCCCCGGCGCGGCTGGCGCGCGGGCGATAAAATCCAGCGCCTCGCTGCGCCCCAGCTTCGGATCGTTGACCACGCAAACCCCGCCGCCGCCGAGGCTCGCGGCCGACGGGTAAGTGACCGCGAGGGTGAAATAGAGGGCCACCGCCGCATCGGCCGCCGTCCCGCCGGCCGACAGGATGTCACGGGCAACGAGCGCCGCACGCGGCTCGTCGGTCACCGCCCCACCAAGGAACCCCTTGACCGAGCCGACAATGCCGATGGTTTCCCCACCGCCGCCGCACGCCGCCAGCGACAGGGCCCCGGCGAGGGCCAACGTGGCACGCCGCCGGCCTAAAAGCCGGCTACATTGACCTGGCGAGGGCGCGTGCTTAGATTCTATGCGGAAGGCAGGAGCAAGTCTTTTGAAGAAGCGCATTCTTTCCCTGTTGGCCGGCGTACTGGTTGCCTATACGACGTTGGCGCCGTTACCGGCGGATGCGCAGCAGCGAATCAACTTTATTCGCGATGCGGAAATCGAAAATACCATCCGCGCCTATGCCGCGCCACTTTTCACTGCGGCCGGGTTCGACCCCTCGGCCATTCGGGTCCACCTGATCAACGACCGGCAGCTGAACGCCTTCGTCGCCAACGGCCTTAACATGTACATCAATACCGGCCTGCTGATCCGGGCCGATAACCCCGGCCAGGTGATCGGCGTGATCGCGCATGAAACCGGCCACATCTCGGGCGGTCACCTCGCGCGCCTGCCCGAGATCGCCAAGAACGCCACGGCTGAATCCCTGCTGATGATGCTGCTTGGCGCCGCCGCCATCGTCGGCGGCCAGGGCGACGTCGGCGCGGCGATCATTGCCGGCGGCACGCAAAGCGCCGAGCGGACCTTTTTGCGCTACAGCCGCGAGCTTGAAAGCTCCGCCGACCAGGCCGGCGTCAAGTTTCTCGATCGCAGCGGACAGTCCTCGCGCGGGCTCCTCGAATTCCTGCAGATCCTCGCCGACCAGGAATTGCTGTCGACCAACCGCCAGGACCCCTATGTGCGGACGCATCCGATCACCCGCGAGCGGGTGGATTTCGTGCGTAACTGGGTCGAGCGTTCGCGCTATTCCGACGTTGCGCCACGGCCCGAATTCGTCGAAGCGCACCGCCGCATGCGCGCCAAGCTCGAAGGCTATCTCGATCCCGGTCGCGCCCTGCAAGTCTACAAAGACAGCGACACCAGCATCGTCGGCCGCTATGCGCGCGCTATCGCCTATTCCCGCCGCCCCGATTATGACAAGGCGCTGGTCAATATCGATTCGCTGCTCGCCGAGCGTCCGAATGACGGCTATTTCCACGAAGCCAGAGGCCAGATGCTGTTCGAGGCGGCGCGACCTACCGAGGCGCTTCAGTCGTATCAGCGGGCGGTCGAGCTTCTGCCCAACGAGCCGCTGATCCGCGCCGATCTCGCCCAGGTGGAACTCACCTTCGAGACGCCAGAGATGACCAAGGCGGCGCTCAACAATCTCGAAATCGCCCGGCGAAGCGAACCGACCAATACCGAAATATTACGCCGCCTGTCGATCGCTTATGGTCGCGACGGCCAGCGTGGCATGTTTGCACTTACCCAGGCCGAACGCGCGGCATTGCTCGGCCGCCGCGAGGAAGCGCGGGTGATGGCCGAGCGCGCCCAGAAAGAGCTGCCGCCCAATACGTCGGCATGGTTGCGCGCCCAGGACATCCGTCAGGCCAGCGAAAAGCCCGACGCCGATAAATAACCCCCCAATCGTTCCCGCGTGAGACCCTTCGCCCACCCCGCCCATCGCTTCATCGCCTGCGCCTTCGCCGGCCTTCTGGCGCTTGCCGCGTGCGCTCAGGAACCGTCGGCATCGCTCGCCTTTCGCGATGGGCGCGCCGTGGTGCTCGGCCCGGAACCCGGCTTCAATCCGGCCGCCCTGCCCGCCGATTGGTGGCTGTCGCCGCCACGCGAGGCGGCCGGCGGGTTTACGGCAACCGACCTGTCCGGTGTGACGGTGCTGCGCGTCACAGCGCCCGGCGGCAACCTGATCGGCCGGCGCCTTACCGCGCCCCTGCTCGGCGCGCCGTATCTGCGTTGGGGGTGGTATCTCGACCCGGCACTTTACGGCGGCGGCGCGGGCGACGGCCTCGATCGCGGCCTGCGGATCGTCATTGGCTTCACTGGCGGCACGCCGGGCGGCGCACAGCTAACCGACCGGCTATTCGGCGTCGTGTCCGGCGACTACCCGCCCCACGACCGGGTGATCGAGATCGATTTTGGCGGCGTCGGCGCGCCGAAAGCCGAAGACGCCACCCAGGGCGTCGCTGCCCTTAGCGACCGCGGCCTGCGCCGCGTGCTGCGCCAGTCGGCATTCGGCCAGGCCGGCGAATGGCATATCGAGGCGATCGACCTTGCCCAGCTTTATGCCCAGTTCTGGCCGCATGACCGCATGAATCAGGTCACCATCAGCTTTATCGCCACTGGAGGGTTGCCCGGCCGCCTGCCCCAGGGGGCATCGCCGACCATCGGCTATATCGCGGAGATTTTACTAAGCCGCTGACCCGGCGCTCTTGTCTTCACCCGCGCCTGCAGCCGACAATCTGCCGGCCCAATGTCAGGATCAGGAAAGGCTGTTCCCTTGCGCGCTCTCGCCCGATTTATCCTTTCACTCGCCCTCCTTGTCGCCATCGCCGTGCCCCTGGCGGCGCAGCCGCGTTCCACCCCCGCGCCCGCCATTCCGGGAATGGCCCCGGCCCAGATCGAGGCGATCGAGCGCGTCGTTCGCGAGTACATCCTGCGCAACCCCGAGATCATTCTCGAGGCGGTCGAAGCCCTCGAACAGAAGCGCCAGGCGGAAACCGAAGGCAAACAGCGCAACGCCATCGCCGCCCGCCGCGACGATATTATCAACGATCCCGACTCGCCGGTTTCGGGCAATCCCAAGGGCGACGTCACCGTGGTCGAGTTTTTCGACTACCGCTGCCCCTACTGCAAACAGGTCGCTCCGCATATCACCCAGCTCGTCAAAGAGGATTCAAAGCTGCGCATTGTCTATAAGGAGCTGCCGATCCTCGGACCGGATTCGATCGTCGCGGCGCGTGCCGCCCTCGCCGCGCGCGGGCAGGGCAAGTATCACGAACTCCACAAGGCGCTGATGAACGCCCGCGGCACGCTCGACGAGACCGTGGTCCTCAAAATCGCCGCCGATGTCGGCGTCGACGCGACGCGGCTCAAGGCCGACATGCAACTGCCCGCCATCGATCAGGCCTTGCGGCGCAACCTCGATCTGGCGCGCGCGATCGACATCAACGGCACGCCGGCGTTCATCGTCGGTTCGTTGCTCGTTCCCGGCGCGGTCGATCTCGACACCCTCAAGCGGCTGATCGCCGCCGAGCGCAGCACGAAGTAACCGCCGGCCGGCGGCGATCTGATCGTAGAGTCCTACTCGCGGTCAGGCTGCTTGTCTGGCTGCGCCCGGTCGAACGCCGGCAGCTTCATGCATTCCTCGAAGACCCGCATGATGCGCGGATAGCCGTTGAGCGGGCAATCGAACCGCTTGGCGTTGAAGACCTGCGGCACCAGGCAGATATCCGCGAGGCCCGGCGCATCGGCCTGGCAGAACCGCCCCGTTCCGCCGACGGCGAGCATGTTTTCGACGCCCTTCAGGCCCTCGGCAATCCAGTGGCGGTACCATGCATCGTGCTGCTCGGTCGTTACCTTGAGCACGTTCTTGAGATAGAGCAGAACCCGCAGATTGTTGAGCGGGTGGATGTCGCAGGCGATGGCTTGCGCGATCGCCCGTACCCGCGCCCGGCCGGCTGGCGCCTGAGGCAGAAAGGGCGGCCGGGGATGCGTCTCGTCGAGATACTCGACGATGGCGAGCGACTGGGTCAGGACATGGCTGCCGTCTTCAAGCGCCGGCACCAGCCCCTGCGGGTTGAGCTTCAGGAACGCCGGCGAGGCCTGCTCGCCCTTGCGCAAATGGATCGAGGCGTGGTCGCAAGGAAGCCCTTTGAGATTGAGCGCGATGCGCACGCGGAAAGCCGCCGAGGAACGGAAATAGCCGTGAAGCTTCATGGGAATGATCCGGAATACCGACTGGGATGAAGGGGATACGGCAAAGCGCCGCTTGCGGACCCGGATACTCTATCAGCCCAACTCCATGCCGACTACCGCAGTACGGCAGCCATGTTCGGAATAAGACCCTCTTGCTTGTGCCTCGTTTCATGCTGGGTCGGCGCGCTGAAGCGGTTGGCTTGATCGCGCTTTCTTGGCGGGAAATATTATTTAGCAATATCAACGTGATAAATGGATTTTTGTTGCCGGCGGCGATCCGCGCCATGCAATCCCTGCTCTACGCGGACGGCGGCGCGAAGGACAGCGCCAGCCGGCTCTCGCCATCGAGCTTCCCCCCGCCTGAATCCGGGCGATTGCGGTGCGCCGCCTAGACCGCGCCCGTGTATTTGACGATCTTCTGGTCGATAGCGCCAAAGATCGAATTACCGGCGGCGTCCAGCATCTCGATGCGGACGCGGTCGCCGAATTTCATGAACGGCGTCGCCGGCTTGCCGGATTCGATGGTCTCGATCATCCGCCGCTCGGCGATGCACGACGAGCCGGCCTGCGGATCGCGGTTCGACACCGTGCCCGAACCGACGACCGTACCGGCGCCCAGCGTCCGAGTGCGCGCCGCGTGCGCGATCAGCGCCGGAAAATCGAAATTCATGTCGACCCCGGCGTTGGGGCTGCCGAATCGCTGGCCATTGAGTTGGCTGATCAGCGGCAGGTTGACCTTGCCGCCGTCCCACGCCGCGCCCAGCTCGTCCGGCGTCACTGCGACCGGAGAGAAGCTCGACGCCGGTTTTGCCTGGAAAAAGCCGAAGCCCTTGGCGAGCTCGCCGGGGATGAGATTGCGCAGCGACACATCATTGACCAGCATCAGCAGCCGGATATGCCCGGCAGCCCTGTCGCGGTCCGTCGCCATCGGCACGTCGTCGGTGACCACCGCGACCTCTGCCTCAAAATCGATGCCGTGGGCCTCGTCGATCGCCGGCACGTCGTCGCAGGGCCCGAGAAATCCGTCCGAGCCGCCCTGATACATCAAGGGGTCGGTATAAAATGACGGCGGCATCTCGGCCCCGCGCGCCTTGCGCACCAGCTCGATGTGATGGAGATAGGCGCTGCCGTCGCACCATTGATAGGCGCGCGGCAGGGGTGCGGCGAGCTGGCGAACGTCGAGCGCGAAGGCCCGCTCCTCGCCGCACCGGCATAGGCGGTCGTCGTTCAACAACCGGAATACCGAGGCGAGTTCGCCGTGCGCCGTGCGCCACGCATCGAGCGCTGCCTGCATCGTGGGCGCGATCGACGGAACCTTGATCGCGTGCGTGAGGTCCCGCGACACGACGACCAGCGCGCCGTCCCGCCCGCCCTCCTTCAGCGAAGCGAGTTTCATGTCCTTACTCCGCCGCCGGCTTCGGCTTCCACGAATCGACGTAGCCGCGCCATTCGACGCCTTCGGGCAGGGTCGCGACGGTCAGCGCGTCGCGCGCATCGAGCATCACCGCGACCTCGTCAAGAATCTGGCCGCCAGGCGATTTCGCGGCGAGCGCGAACGCCTTCGGGTGCGGCCCGTGGGTGAAGCCGCAGGGATGCAGCGTCAGCATGCCAGGATGGATGTTGTCGCGCGAGAAGAACTTGCCGCGATGATAAAAGATCGCTTCGTCGTAATCGTCGTTGTTGTGAAAGAACGGCAGCTTGAGCGCCCCCGGATCGCTTTCCGCCGGCCGCGGGGCGAAGGTGCAGACGACGAAGCGCGAAGCGAGGAAGGTGGTATGGGCCGATGGCGGCAGGTGAAAACGATGGCTCATCAGCGGCCGCAGATCGCGCCAGTTGATCCGGACCGGGCAGAGATCGCCCTGCCAGCCGACGGCGTCGAGCGGATTGAACGGATAGGTCACGGTCGAGAGCTTGCCGCCGCGCTTGATCACCACACGGGTCTGGTGTTCGCCCTGCTGCGCCTTGAAGGCGTCGTCGATCGCCGGCACGTCGAGCATGCCGAGATCGAAGATTGCCTGCTTGCCGACCAGCCCCTTTTCGGGCAGGCGAAAACTGTCGTTGGTCGCCTCGATCAGCAGCGCAGTGACCGGCTGGGTCGCCTCGATCCGCCACATGGTGCCGCGCGGCAACAGGATGTAATCGCCGTCGCGGAAGGCGAGATACCCGTAATCGCAGAACAGCCGCCCTTCGCCCTCGTGGATAAAAATCAGCTCGTCGCCATCGGCATTGCGGGCGAGATGATCCATCCGCCCTTCCGTCCGCCACTGGCGAAGGCGGAGATGGGCGTTAAACAGGATTTCGGACGCCTCCCACGGCGACGACGATAGCCGGTTGATCTTGACGAGATCGAAGGCGCGCGGGCGCAAATCGCCCTGCCAATCGTTCCACGCGGTCGGCGGATGGGCGTGGTACATCTGCGTCGCCGGGCCGAAAAATCCTTCCTTGCCCAGTTCGCGCTCATACGTGCCTTTGGGGAGATCGGCATGCGCCTGGCGCGACGCCATGCCTTCGCGGCGCGGAAAGGAAATCCAGTTTTTCATGCCTTGAGCACTCCCCTGCGGATCTGGTCGAGCTCGATCGATTCGAACAGCGCCTTGAAATTGCCTTCGCCGAAGCCCTCGTTGCCCTTGCGCTGGATCAGCTCGAAGAA
>JACQAF010000276.1 GCA_016195145.1 Rhodospirillales bacterium | reverse complement strand
GTGCGGTCTTCGCGGTTGAGCCGTCGCTCGAAGAACCCGATCACCGCCCCGAACGCCGCCACCGGGTGCGGAACGACGCGGAACAGCGGCCGCATGTCGCCGACGACAACGTCGAGCGCCAGCGCCGCCAGCAGAATCAGCAGCGGATCCACCGGCGAATCGGGAACCAGACCCAACATAGCGGCAACCATGGCCATCGGCGCGAGAGCCGTCAACATGGAGCCGTCACCTTCCAGCAAAGGACAGTTTTGCAATGACCGACACCGCCGTTCTGATCTGCGGCCATGGCAGCCGCGACGTCGACGCCATCGCCGAATTCGAGGCGATGGCCGGCCGGCTCAAGGCTCGCCTGCCGCAATACCTCGTCGACTCCGCCTATCTCGAATTCGCGCGGCCGATCATTCGCGAGGGGCTGGAGGCGCTGAAATCGCGCGGCGCGCGCCATATCCTCGCCGTGCCCGGCATGCTGTTCGCCGCCGGGCATGTAAAGAACGACCTGCCGTGGGAGCTCAACAGCTTCGCCGCCGAGAATCCCGAGATGCGCATCGAATATGGGCGCGACCTCGCGATCGACGAGCGGTTGCTGGCGGCGGCGCGCGAGCGCATCGAGACGGCGGAGAAATCGTCGTCGCGCGCGATCGCGCGCGAGGAAACGCTGCTCGTCGTCGTTGGCCGCGGCACCAACGACCCCGACGCCAATTCCAACATCGCCAAGGTCGCGCGCATGCTGTGGGAGGGGATGGGCTTCGGCTGGGCCCAGATCGCCTATAGCGGCGTCGCCCATCCGCGCGTCGACGAAAGCCTCGCCCGCGCCGTCCGCCTCGGCTTCCGGCGCATCATCGTCTTTCCCTATTTCCTGTTCACCGGAATTCTGGTCAAGCGCATCTACGCCCAAACCGACGAGGCGGCGGCGCGCCACCCCGATATCGAATTCGTCAAGGCCGATTACCTCAACGACCATCCGCTGGTGCTCGATTCTTTCGTCGAGCGCGTCGGCGAGATCCTCACCGGCGACAACCGGATGAACTGCCGGCTGTGCAAGTACCGGACGCAGATTATCGGCTACGAAGCCGATACCGGCGCGGCGCAAGTCGGCCACCATTTGCATGTGCGCGGCATCGGCACCGATGGCGATCATCATCACGGGCATGGGCATGGGCACGGCCATGACCATCATCACCACGATCACGATCACGATCACGATCACCATGACCACGACCACGATCATCATGGGCATGGACACGCGCGGTCGCCGCGCAAGAGGTGAGCCGGCATGATCGATTACCTCCGCGATCCGGCCGAAATCTACCGGCGGTCGTTCGAAACGATCCGCCGCGAGGCCGATCTCGGCCCCTTGCCGCCGACCCTGCATGACGTGGCGGTGCGTCTGATGCATGCTTGCGGCATGACCGATATTGCGCGCGATCTTGCCTTTTCGCCCGATGTGGCGAGCGCCGCCCGAGACGCCTTGCGCGGCGGCGGAACGGTGCTGGTCGATGCCGAGATGGTTCGCCACGGCATTACCCATCCGGCGCGGGCCGGTGGTAGTTGCATCGTCTGCGCCCTCAATGACGACGCCGTTCCAGCGATTGCGTCGCGCGACGCCACCACGCGCTCGGCCGCGGCGGTGGAGTTATGGACGGCGCATCTGGCCGGCGCGGTCGTCGCTATCGGCAACGCACCGACGGCGCTGTTCCGCCTCCTGGAGCTGCTCGACGCCGGCGCGCCGAAACCGGCGGCGATTCTCGCTTTCCCGGTCGGCTTCGTCGGCGCGGTCGAATCGAAGGCCGAGCTCGCCCGCGACCCGCGCGGCGTGCCGTTCCTCACCCTTCTCGGCAGGCGCGGCGGCAGCGCCATGGCCGCCGCCGCCGTCAACGCGCTGGCGGGTGCGCCATGACCGCGCCGTGGCTCAGCATCATCGGCATCGGCGAGGATGGACTTGCCGGCCTGACGCCCGTCGCCCGCAAGCTGATCGACGAAGCGGAAGTGCTGATCGGCGGCGCGCGGCACCTGGCGATGGCGCCGCCGTCACCGGCCGAGCGCCTGACCTGGGCGACGCCGCTCACCGATACCGTTAGCGCCATCGCCGCGCGGCGCGGCAAGCGGGTGGCCGTGCTGGCGACCGGCGACCCGATGTGGTTCGGCATCGGCGTCACCCTTGCCCGCCGTTTCCCGCGCGCCGAGATGATCGTTCTGCCGCATATATCCGCCTTCACCCTCGCCGCCGCACATATGGGCTGGCCGCTCGCCGATCTCGAACTGGTCAGCCTTCACGGCCGACCGCTTGACCTTCTTGCCTTGCATCTGGCGCCGGGCGCGCGGCTGCTGGCGCTGAGCGAAAACGGCGACACGCCGGCGTCGGTGGCGCGGTTTCTCGTCGCGCGCGGCTGGGGGCCGAGCGCGTTGACCGTTCTCGAACATCTCGGCGGGCCGAACGAGCGGCGGATCGACGGCACGGCCGAGGAGTGGCGCGCGCCGCGCACGCAAGACCTCAACACCATCGCCATCGAATGCCGACCGGGACCGGGCGCACGCATCCTGTCCCGCGCCCCCGGCCTGCCCGACGACGCGTTCGTCCATGACGGGCAGCTGACCAAGCGCGAAATCCGCGCCGCGACGCTGGCCGCCCTTGCTCCCCTGCCCGGCCAGCTTCTGTGGGATGTCGGCGCGGGTTCGGGCGCCGTCGCCATCGAATGGATGCGCGCGGCGCGGGGCGCGCGCGCCGTTGCCGTCGAGCGCGATGCCGATCGACGCGCCTTCATCGCTAAAAACGCCGCCGCGCTCGGCGTGCCCAAACTCGCCATCGTCGCCGGCGATGCGCCGGCGGCGCTGGCCGGACTCGCGCCGCCCGACGCGGTGTTCGTCGGCGGCGGGCTGTCGACGCCGGGCCTGGTCGAGGCGTGCTGGACGGCGCTCGCGCCCGGCGGACGGCTGGTCGCCAACGCCGTCACCGTCGAGGGCGAAAGCGCCCTGATCGCCTGGCAGGCGAAGCTCGGCGGCGCGCTCGCCCGCATCGCCGTCAGCCGCACCGAACCGGTCGGCGGATTCCAGGGCTGGCGGCCGCTGACGCCGGTCACACAATGGAACGCCGTGAAATGAGCGGCACGCTGTACGGCCTCGGCATCGGGCCCGGCGATCCGGACCTGATCACCCTCAAGGCGCTGCGCCTGCTGCGCGCCTGCCCCGTCGTCGCCTATCCCGCGCCCGAGAGCGGCGACAGCCTCGCCCGCGCCATCGTCGCCACGCATCTACCGGGCGGGCAGACCGAGATCGTCATCCGCATGCCGTTATCGGCCGCCCGCTTCCCGGCCCAGGAAGTCTACGACCGGGCGACGCGGGATCTGGGCGCCCACCTCGAAGCGAGCCGCGATGTCGCCGTGCTGTGCCTCGGCGATCCGTTCCTGTATGGATCGTTCATGTATCTGTTCGCGCGCCTTGCCGGCCGGCACAAGACAGTCGTCGTCCCCGGCGTCTCGTCGGTCCTCGCGGCCGCCGCCGCGCTCGGCATGCCGCTCGCCGCGCGCAACGATACGCTCGCCGTGATTCCCGCCTCATTACCGGACGACGCGATCGAGGCCCGGCTCGCCGTCGTCGAAGCGGCGGCGATCATCAAGATCGGCCGGCATTGCGCCCGTATCCGCGACCTGCTGACGCGCGCCGGCCTAGCGCAGGACGCCCGCTATGCCGAACATGTCGGCATGGCGGACGAGCGTCTTCTACCGCTCGACCGGGTCGACGCCAGGGCAGCGCCCTATTTCTCGCTTATCCTCGTCCACCGGCGCGGCGCGGCGCAGCGATGAACGACAACCGGCCCGTTTTCGTCGCCCTGACCCGCGCCGGCGCGACGCTCGCCCGACGCGCACAAACCGCGCTTGGCGTGGCGGAGGTCCATGGGCTCGCCGCGCGCGTCGACGATGCCGACGCGACATTCGACGATGTTTCCGCGCATTTGCGGGCGCTGTTCGCCGCCGGCCGGCCGATCATTGGCATGTGCGCCGCCGGAATCCTGATCCGCGCGCTCGCCCCGCTGCTCGCCGACAAGCACGACGAGCCCCCGGTGGTGGCGCTGGCCGAGGATGGCAGCGCCGTCGTGCCGCTGATCGGCGGCCATCGCGGAGCCAACGATCTCGCCCGCGCTCTTGCCACCGCACTCGGCGGCGCGGCCGCGATTACCACGGCGAGCGATGTCGCCTTCGGCCTCGCCTTCGACCGGCCGCCGGCCGGCTGGCGGATCGCCAATCCCGACGCCGTCAAGCCGATCGCCGCTGCATTGCTCGCCGGCGAACGTGTCGCGCTCAGCGTCCAGGCGGGCGATGCCGCGTGGCTCGTCGCCAGCGGTATCGATTTCGCGCCGGCGGCGGCGCTGTCGATCCTCGTCACCGATCGCGACGTGCCGGGGGCGCACAACACGCTGGTCTATCATCCACCGGTTCTGGCCTTGGGCGTCGGCGGGGAGCGCGGCGTCGACGCGGACGAGATCGAGGCGCTGGCCCGTGCGACGCTTGCCGCGCGCAACCTGTCGCCGCACGCCATCGCCTGCGTCGTCAGCATCGACATCAAGGAAGACGAGCCGGCCATCCATGCGCTCGCCCGCACGCTCGGCGTACCGGCGCGATTCTTCCCGGCCGACCGTCTGGCGGCCGAGGAGCAGCGCCTTGCCAACCCGTCCGAAATCGTTCGCGCGGCGGTCGGCGTGGCCGGCGTCGCCGAAAGCGCGGCGCTCGCCGCCGCCGGCAGCGAGGGCGCGCTCGTCGCGCCGAAAGCCAAATCGGCCCGCGCCACCTGCGCCGTCGCCCGCAGTCCCCGCCCGCTCGACCCGGCGGCTATCGGCCGGGCACGAGCGGAACTGGCCGTCGTCGGGATCGGGCCGGGCGATGCCGGCTGGCGCACGCCCGAAGTTGACGCCGCCATCATGGGCGCGAGCGACATCGTCGGCTACGGACTCTATCTCGACCTGCTCGGGTCCGCGATCGCCGGCAAGGCCCGGCACGAAAGCGCGCTTGGCGCAGAAGAAGCGCGGGCCCGCCTCGCCCTCGACCTCGCCGCCGAGGGGCGGCGGGTGGCGCTCGTCTCGTCGGGCGACGCCGGGATATACGGCCTCGCCGCGCTGGTCTTCGAGCTGATCGAGCGCGGCGACAACCCCGCCTGGCGACGGGCGGTGGTGCGCGTCTGCCCCGGCGTCTCGGCGATGCAGGCGGCGGCGGCGCGAGCCGGCGCGCCGCTCGGCCATGATTTCTGCGCCATATCGCTGTCCGACCTGCTGACCCCGTGGGCCGATATCGAAAAGCGGCTGGTCGCCGCCTGCACGGGCGATTTCGTTCTTGCCCTGTACAACCCCGCCTCGGGCCGGCGGCGCGACCTGCTCGATCGGGCGCGCGCGCTGCTGCTCGGCTTTCGCGGCGCGGACGCGCCGGTCGCGCTCGCCCGCAACCTCGGTCGCGACGGCGAGCGGGTCGATATCGTCCGCCTCGGCGACGCATGGACCGAACGCGTCGACATGCTGACCCTCGTTCTGGTCGGCAGCCGGCAGACGCGCATCTTCGCCGGCGGCGACCGCAAATGGATGTTCACCCCGCGCGGCTACGCCGCCAAATCCGACCGCGACCGGCGGCGCGACGGGCCATGACGGTGCATTTCATCGGCGCGGGGCCGGGCGCGCCGGACCTGATCACGGTGCGCGGACTAAACCTTATCCGTCGCGCCGGGCTCGTCCTTTATGCCGGCTCGCTGGTGCCGAAAGAGGTGGTCGCCGAAGCGCCGACGACGGCGCGGGTCGTCGACACGGCGCCGCTGACCCTCGACCGGATCATCGACGAAATGGCCCGCGCCGACGCAGCCGGGATCGAGGTGGCGCGCGTTCATTCCGGCGATCCGTCGCTCTATGGCGCGATCGCCGAGCAGATGCGTCGCCTCGACGCGCTCGGCATCTCGTATGACATAACGCCGGGCGTGCCGGCCTATGCCGCCGCCGCCGCCGCGCTCAAGACCGAGCTCACGCTGCCCGAAATCTGCCAGACGGTGATCCTGACCCGCACGGCCGTGCGCGCCTCGGCGATGCCGCCGGGCGAGGACCTGGCGACGCTCGGCCGCAGCCGCGCCACGCTCGCTCTGCATCTTTCGATCAACAATCTCGCCCACGTGACGCGCGAGCTCGCGCCGATCTACGGCGCCGATTGTCCCGCCATCGTCGTCTGGCGGGCGAGCTGGCCCGACGAGCGCATCATCCGCGGCACGCTCGCCGATATTCGCGCCAAGACAAAGGCCGCCGGCATCACACGCACGGCGCTGGTCTTCGTCGGCCGGGCCCTCGACCCGCAGCCGGATTTTACCGACAGCCGCCTCTACGCCGCCGACCATCACCATGTCTTGCGGCCGCGCAAGGCGCGGCAAAAGCGGGGTTAGCGCGTCGCGCCGGCGCGGCGCAAGAGATCGACCACGTTGCGCTTGCCATTATCCTGCGCCCAGCCCAGCGCCGACCGGCCGGTATAATCCTCGCGGTTGATGTCCGCCCCCGCCTTGATCAGCAACTTGACCACGCCGGCATGCCCGGCCCGCGCCGCGACGATCAGCGCCGTGGTGCCCGAGCGGTTATCGATATCGAGATTGGCCTTGCCCTTGATCAGCTCTTCGACGATCGGATCGTAGCCGCGCTCCGCCGCGACGATCAGCGCCGTATTGCCGAGCTTGTCGCGCACGTCGAGCCGCGCCTTCCCCTCGACCAGCAGACTGACCACCGCGATATGCCCGCCGGTCGCCGCAAGAATAATCGCCGGCCGGCCCTCGAGATCGGTGAGGTTAGGCGAGGTGCCGTTGGCCAGGGCCTGGCGGATATAGTTCGCATCGCCAGCCCGCGCCGCGTCGCCGAACGGCGTGCGCTGCAGCACGTCGAGGGTGATCTGCGCCGTCGCCGGTGCGACAAGGCATAACCCCAGCGCCAGGAACAGAACGAAACGCATCCGGTTTTCCCACCCACGGGCGAAGCGCCGGCCGCTATTAGGGGTCGGACGGCGCATATCCGTCAAGCCCCTCGATCGGTCGCATCGAGCAGGCCGGCGAGCCAGTCGAGCGCCGCCTCGGGCGTCGCGGCGCTGGGGCCGGGTTCGGCGGGCGGACGGCGGATCATCACCACCGGAATCCCCGCCTCGCGCGCGGCGGTCAACTTTGCCTCGGTCGCCGCACCGCCGCTCGCCTTGGCGACAACGACCTCAATCCGATGTTCGGCGATCAGCCGGCGCTCGCCGTCGAGCGTGAACGGCCCGCGACCGAGAATCAGCGCGTGCTCGGCGAGCGGCAACGGCGCGCGCGGCGGATCGATACGGCGGACAAGAAACCATTTGCCGGTCAGGCTGGCAAAAGCCGCGACCTCGCGCCCGCCGAGCGTGAGCCATACGCGCCGGCCGAGCGATCGCAACGCATGCGCCGCCGCCGCCGCATCGGCGACCTCGATCCAGCAATCGCCCGGCTGCTGCCGCCAGCCCGGCCGGACGAGCGACAGCCGCGGCACGCCCGCCGCCGAAGCCGCCGCGCGCGCCTGACGCGACATCGCAGTGGCGAAGGGGTGGGTCGCGTCGACCAGGAGATCGATCCCCGCCTCGGCCAGCCATTGCGCGAGGCCGGCCGCGCCGCCGAAGCCACCGCGCCGCACCGTCCCGGCGACGGCCGCAGGGGCCTCGGTCAGGCCAGCGAGCGAGGTGACGATATCGAGCCGGGGGCCGAAGCGCCGGTCGGCAAGATCGGCAAGCCGGCGCGCCTCGCCCGTGCCGCCGAGGATGAGCAGGCGCTTGGCGCGCGCGCGCCGTGCGGAGCTAAGGGCCGGCATGGCCGATACGCCGGCCGGTACGATCAAAGACGACGACCTCGACGGCGACGTTCCCGGCAAGGGTGGCGAGCGTCGTGTCGCGGGCGCGGCACGCCACCGCGTCGGCAAGCGGCAGGCCGGCCGCTGCCGCCTGCTGCAAGACCTCGCCCGCCGAGACGGCGGCGCGCAGGCGCGCGATCAGCGGTTCCGCCGCCCCCAATCCCGCCGCCAGCGCCGCGAGCTCCGCAATATCGACCGACGAGCGCCCGGAATGAAGATCGAGATGTCCGGCGGCGAGCTTGGCGAGCTTGCCGAAACCGCCGGCCACGGTCAGCCGCTCGACCGGATGGTTGCGCAGATATTTGAACGTGCCGCCGGCGAAATCGCCCATGTCGATCAGCGCCTCGTCGGGCAGGCCGTAGAGCGCCTTCACCGCCGCTTCCGAAGTCGATCCGGTCGAGGCCGCGAGATGCGTGAGCCCCGCCGCACGCGCCACGTCGATCCCGCGATGGATCGAGTGGATCCACGCGGCGCAGGAGAACGGCACCACCACGCCGGTCGTGCCGAGGATCGACAGCCCGCCGACGATGCCGAGCCGCCGGTTGAGGGTTTTTTCGGCGAGCGCCGCCCCGCCCGGAATCGACACCGTCACCACGACATCTTCCGTTCCGCCGCAATGGTTGATCGCATCGCGGATGGCGCGGCGGATCATGTCGCGCGGGCCGGGATTGATCGCCGGTTCGCCGGGCGGCAGGGTGAGGCCCGGCCGGGTGACCGTGCCCACGCCATCGCCGGCGCGGAAGGCAATGCCGCTGCCCAGCGGGCCCGGCTCGACCGTCGCCAGGACCAGCGCGCCGTGGGTCACGTCGGGATCGTCGCCGGCGTCCTTGATCACCCCGGCGGTGGCGCGGTCGGGCGCAAGCTCGCGCCGGGCGAGCGCGAATTCGGGCCGCTGGCCGCGCGGCAGAACAATGGATACCGGATCGGGAAACTGGCCGATGACCAGCCCCTCGAACGCCGCCCGCGCGGCGGCGGCGCAGGCCCCGGTCGTCCAGCCCTTGCGCAGGGGGCGGTCGGGGCGCGCGTCGCGGTCGGGCGCGCCGATCGCCGGCGCCTCGGCAGCAAGGTCCTGGTCGCGGTCGGCCATGGCGGGAGCCTAGCAAACCGCGCCCGGCCGGACCAGCGACGACGCGGCTAGATAGCGGGTCAGTTTGAAAGTTAAGGCGTCTTGGCCCTCGGCCCGTCCGGCAAGAAGTAACTCTATCGGATATGATTACGCGCTTAGATCCGCCCGATTTTTTGCCCGAACCGCGGTACATGCCCAGACCAACGCCAAGACCCATCCAAGAAAGGTCCAGCCAAGAAACAGGTTAAGCATGAAAATCGCCAAGGTTTGATGGTGCGCGCGGCCAGCGGCGACGACTGTCGGAACGAAATAGATAACAGCTAGCAGGGCTAGGAGGAAGGCTAGTTCCATATCGCAACTATAACGCCGTTTCCTGCTCTTGCGGCAGATTTTAGGCGGTGGATTAGTATGAAAGTTGAAGAAGCATCGCGGCCTTTAGTCCGCTCATGCAGTATCGAATGCGTGGCGACCAAGCGACATCAACGACCCCCGACCCACATGAGCGAAAACCAAATCAAACCGGCTCATCCGATCTGAACCACTATCGGCGGCGAAACCGCTGGTGCGCCGGTTGCCGGCTTGGGCTAGGCTCGCCCGCGCATGGACAAGCTTCCCTTCGCGATGCCCGATTTCGCGCCGGGCTGGGTATGGCTGGTCGGGGCGGGCCCCGGCGATCCGGGCCTCCTGTCGCTGCTCGCCCTACACGCCCTGCGCGCCGCCGATGTCGTCGTCTACGACGCGTTGGTCGACAAGCGGATTCTCGAACTCGCCCGGCGCGGCGCGGTTCTGGAATATGCCGGCAAGCGCGGCGGCAAGCCGTCGGCGAGCCAGCCCGATATCTCGCGCCGGCTGGTCCAGCATGCGAAAGCGGGGCTGCGTGTCCTGCGCCTCAAGGGCGGCGATCCGTTCGTCTTCGGGCGCGGGGGCGAAGAGGCCCTTGCCCTTGTCGCCGAAGGCGTGCCGTTCCGCATCGTGCCCGGCATCACCGCCGGCATCGGCGGGCTCGGCTATGCCGGCATTCCGGTCACCCATCGCGACACCAACCACGCCGTGACCTTCGTCACCGGCCACGGCATCGCCGGCGAGGTGCCCGACGGGCTCGACTGGCCGGCGCTGGCGCGCGGCGCGCCGGTGCTTGTCTTCTACATGGCGATCAAGCATCTGGAGACGATCAGCCGCCGCCTGATCGCCGCCGGGCGGCCGGCCGACGATCCGGTGGCCATCGTCAGCCGCGCGGCGACCGACGATCAGCGGGTGCTGGAAACGACGCTCGGCGCCTGCGCCGCCGAAGCGGCGCGCCACGCCATCGAGCCGCCGGCAGTGGTGGCGATTGGTGCGGTTGTCCGCCTGCGCGCCGGGCTCGACTGGATCGGCGCGCTCGCCGGCCGGGTCCTCGACGCCGACCCGCTCGGCGCCCATGGCCGGCGCGATACCGGCTGACCCCCACATCCCGCGACACTGCGTCGCGCTTGGCGACGCCCCAAATCCGGTCTATCTAGAACCCATGGCATTCTCCGTCCCTTCCGCCCTCGCCCTCGCCCTCGCCCTCGCCGCGATCATCGTCGGGCTGGCGGCCTGCGCGCCGCGCACCGAATGGCACAAGCAGGGGGCCAGCGCCGAGGCGCTGCGTTACGACCGCGATACCTGCGCCGCAGAGGCGCGCAATTACGGCTTCGTCGATCGCGGCAACGAGATTCAGGGCGAAGTGTACCGCGCGTGCATGGAGCGCCATGGCTGGCGCCGCCAGCGCGGCGAACCGGCGGCCGGCAAATGAGGATCACCCGCCGGCGCCTGATCGCCATTTTTGCCATGGTCGTCATTGGCGTAGCGCTCGGCATCGGCGCGCGCGCCCTGTTTGTCTCCAGCCAGATGATGTCGTCGTCTTCGTTGCCATCCGGCGGTTTCGGCGAGGTGGCGATCGGCGGGCCCTTCGCCCTGGTCGACCACAACGACAAGCCGCGCACCGATGGCGAGTTTCGCGGGCGGTTGATGCTGGTCGCCTTCGGCTACACGTTCTGTCCCGATGTCTGCCCGCTCGATCTGCAATTGATGGGCGACGCGCTCGCCATCCTCGGCCCGGACGGCGACAAGGTGCAGCCGATCTTCATCTCCGTCGATCCGGCGCGCGACACGCCGGCCGTGCT
>JACQAF010000197.1 GCA_016195145.1 Rhodospirillales bacterium | reverse complement strand
GTCGCCGACCAGACCCTCGCCGACATTGAGCCGGGTCTGGTGCACGGCCTCCTGCTTGAGGCCCTGGGTGGCGAACAATTCGAGCCGTCGCATGGCGCTCACCGCGCCAGCGCGGCGACGCCCGGCAGGTCCTTGCCCTCGAGCCATTCGAGGAACGCGCCGCCGGCGGTCGACACATACGAAAACCGTTCTTCGACGCCGGCCTTGGCCAGGGCCGCGACCGTGTCGCCGCCGCCAGCGACCGACAGAAGCTTGCCGGCCCCGGTCAGGCGCGCCGCCTCGCGCGCCACCGCCGTCGTCCCGGCATCGAACGGCGGAAACTCGAACGCGCCGAGCGGGCCGTTCCACACCAGCGTCCGGCACCCGGCTAGCGTCTTGATCGTTTCGGCGATCGATTGCGGACCGATATCGAGGATCATCTGGTCGGCCGGCACACGGCCGATCGGCACCGTCTTTGCCGCGGCGCCCGCCGTCAGGGCCGGCGCGACCACGGCATCGACCGGCAGGATGATCTGCCGTTTGGCCGCCGTCGCGTCGGCGGCGATGCGCCGCGCCGTTTCGGCCATATCGCGCTCGCACAGCGATTTGCCGACATCGATTCCGGCGGCGGCAAGAAACGTGTTGGCCATTCCGCCGCCAATCACCAGCATATCGACCCGGGCGAGGAGGTTGCCGAGGAGATCGAGCTTCGTCGACACCTTGGCCCCACCGACGATGGCGGCGAGCGGCCGCTGCGGCGATTCGAGCGCCTTGCCCAGCGCGTCCAGTTCGGCCTGCATCAACCGGCCGGCGGCGCTGGGCAGCAGCCGGGCGATCGCCTCGGTCGAGGCGTGGGCGCGATGGGCGCAGGAAAACGCGTCGTTGACGTAAATATCGCCGAGCGCCGCGAGCGCCTTGGCGAAAGCCGGATCGTTGGCTTCCTCTTCCTTATGGAAGCGCAGGTTTTCGAGCAGCGCGACCCCGCCAGGCTTGAGCGCGGCAATCGCCGCTTCGGCCGGCGCGCCGACGCAATCCTCGGCGAAACCGATTTTGACGTTGCCGAGCGCCGCGCCGAGCGCCGCGGCGAGCGGTTTCAGCGACATCGACGGTTCTTTCTTGCCCTTCGGCCGCCCGAAATGCGACAGCACGACGACCCTGGCCCCCTTGGCCGCAAGCTCCTTGATCGTCGGCGCCAGGCGGACGATGCGGGTCTGGTCGGTGACCTTGCCGTCCTGCATCGGCACGTTAAGATCGGCGCGGACCAGCACCCGTTTGCCGGAGACGGACAGATCGTCGAGGGTGGCGAACTGGCTCATTGGCGTTTCCTTTTTACGTGACTTCCCCGTGTCTCAACATAGAACCATGAAATTTTCAACCGTGGGGCATGTAGGATCGCGGGCAACCTGCTACATAAAGTCGCACTATCGGCAAGGAATCCAGCGTCCATGACCCCATCGACTCCCGCCGCACGTATTTTCGTCGCCATCGACCGCATGGACCTCGACGCCGCGCACACCGACGTGGCGCGGCTCAAGGCGCAGGCGGGCGGCATCAAGCTCGGTCTCGAATTTTTCGTCGCCAACGGCCCCCAGGGCGTACGCGCCGTCGCCGGGCCGGCGCCGTTGTTCCTCGATCTCAAGCTGCACGACATTCCCAACACGGTTGCCGGCGGCGTGCGTTCGGCCTGCAGCGTGTCGCCGACTTTCCTCACCGTCCATGCTGCGGGCGGCGAGGCGATGATGCGCGCCGCGACCGAGGCGGCCCACGCCGCCGGCTCGGCCCGGCCGCGTCTGCTCGGCATCACTGTGCTGACCAGCCTCGACGATGGCGATCTCGATGCGGTCGGCCAGCGCGGCTCGATCGCCGACCAGGCGAAGCGGCTGGCGGCGCTGGCCCAGAAATCCGGCCTCGACGGCGTCGTCTGTTCGGCCCACGAGGTGGCGTCGCTGCGCCGGCTTTGCGGGCCCGATTTCGTGCTGGTCGTGCCCGGCATCCGCCCAAGCTGGGCCGACGCCAACGACCAGAAGCGGGTGGTGACGCCGGCCGAGGCGATCGCCCAGGGCGCCGATTATCTGGTCATCGGCCGGCCGATCACCCAGAGCGACGATCCCGCCGCCGCTCTCGGCCGCATCGCCGACGAGATCGCCGCTGCTGCATGAGCGTCAAGGCCAAGATTTGCGGTCTCAACACGCTCGCCGCTGTGCGCGCCGCTGCGACGGCCGATTTTGCCGGCTTCGTGTTCTATCCGCCATCGCCGCGCTATGTGACCGCGAAGCGGGCGGCGGTATTGGCCAAGCAGTTGCCGCGCCGGATACAACGGGTTGCCCTAATGGTCGATCCCGACGACGCCGCGCTGCGCGCCGCCCTGGTCGAATTCCGGCCCGATTTCCTGCAACTCCACGGCCATGAAAGCCCGGCGCGGGTCGCCCATATCCGGCGCGCCTTCAGCCTGCCGATCGTCAAGGCGATCCCGGTGCGCGAGGCAGGCGACCTCGACGCGGCCGACGCCTATCTCGACGCCGCCGACTGGCTGTTGTTCGACGCCCGCCCCCCGGCCCAGCCGGGGGCGCTGCCGGGCGGCAATGCAGAACCATTCGACTGGCGGCTGCTGACCGGGCGAAGCTGGAAGCTTCCGTGGATGCTGTCGGGCGGGCTGAACGCAAAAAACCTCGGCGAAGCGGTGGGAATCAGCGGCGCGCGCGCGGTCGATGTCTCCTCGGGCGTCGAGGACCGGCCCGGCCACAAGTTGCCCGGGCGGATCAAGGCCTTTCTGGCGGCAGCGGCCAAGCTCTGATAGATATTCGCCGTCATGAGCACGCCTAACAGCTACCGCAGCGGGCCCGACGAGCACGGGCATTTCGGCATCTTCGGTGGGCGTTACGTCGCCGAAACGCTGATGCCGCTGGTCCTCGAGGTCGAGCGCGCCTACGCAGCGGCCGGGGCCGATTCCGCCTTCCAGCGCGAACTCGATTATTACCTCGAACATTATGTCGGCCGGCCGAGCCCGCTGTGGTTCGCCGAACGCCTGACCGACCATCTCGGCGGGGCCAAGATCTGGTTCAAGCGCGACGAGCTCAACCACACCGGCGCGCACAAGATCAACAGCTGCATGGGGCAGATCCTGCTCGCCCGACGCATGGGCAAGCGGCGCATCATCGCCGAGACCGGGGCCGGTCAGCACGGCGTCGCCACGGCGACGGTGTGCGCGCTGTTCGGCCTGCCATGCACGATCTACATGGGCGCCACCGACATCGAGCGCCAGGCGCCGAACGTCTTCCGCATGAAGCTGCTCGGGGCCGAGGTGAAGCCGGTCACCGCCGGCGCGGCGACGCTCAAGGACGCGATGAACGACGCGCTGCGCGACTGGGTGGCCAATGTCGATACGACCTATTACCTGATCGGCACGGTCGCCGGGCCGCACCCCTTCCCGGCGATGGTGCGCGATTTCCAGTCGGTGATCGGCCGCGAGGCGCGGACCCAGATCATGAAAGCCGAGGGCCGCCCGCCCGACCGGCTGGTCGCCTGCATCGGCGGCGGATCGAACGCCATCGGCCTGTTCCATCCCTTCCTCGACGATCCGGGCGTCGCCATGGACGCGGTCGAGGCGGCCGGCCTCGGCCTCGACACCGGCAAACACGCCGCCTCGCTCGCCGGCGGCAAACCGGGCGTGCTGCACGGCAACCGCACCTATCTGTTGCAGGACGATGACGGCCAGATCGCCGAGGCGCATTCGATCTCGGCCGGGCTCGACTATCCCGGCATCGGACCGGAGCACGCCTGGCTGCACGACGTCGAGCGGGTGAATTACGTTTCCGCCACCGACGCCGAGGCGCTTGGGGCGTTCAAGCTCTGCGCCCGCCTCGAAGGTATCCTGCCGGCGCTGGAGCCGGCGCATGCGCTCGCCCATGTCGCGCGCATCGCGCCCAAGCTGCCGCGCGACCACCTGATCGTGATGAATCTGTGCGGGCGCGGCGACAAGGACGTTTTCGCTGTCGCTGGGCATCTGGGGGTCAAGCTGTGAGCCGCATCGCGCCGCGTTTTGGCAAGTTGCGGACCGAGGGGCGCGCCGGCCTCGTCACCTTCACCATGGCCGGCGATCCCGATTACGCGACCTCGCTCGCCATTCTCAAGGGCCTGCCCGCCGCCGGGGTCGATGTGATCGAGATCGGCATGCCGTTTTCCGACCCGATGGCCGACGGTCCGGCGATTCAGGCCGCCGGCATGCGTGCGCTGAAGACGGGCATGACGCTGCGCCGCGTTCTCGACCTCGTCGGCGAATTCCGCAAGACCGATGGCGAAACGCCCATCGTGCTGATGGGTTATTTCAACCCGATCTACCGCTTCGGACCGGAGCGTTTCGCGGCGGCGGCGGCGAAGGCGGGCGTCGACGGATTGATCGTCGTCGATCTGCCGCCCGAGGAAGACGACGAGCTGCGCCCGCATGCCGCGGCCGCCGGCATCGACATCATCCGGTTGGCGACGCCGACCACCGACGCCGCGCGGCTCGGCCCCGTGCTCGCCGGGGCGAGCGGATTTCTCTATTACGTATCGGTGCTGGGCGTCACCGGCACCCGCACGGCGGCGGCCGACGACGTCGCCGCGGCGCTCGGCCGCATCCGCCGGGCGAGCGACATTCCGGTCGCCGTCGGCTTTGGCATTAAGACGCCGGCGCAGGCGGCCGCTATTGCCCGCGTCGCCGACGCGGCGGTGGTCGGCTCGGCCCTCGTCCAGGTGATCGCCGACCGGCTGACGCCTGACGGCAAGCCGCAGCCGGGAACGGTCGATGCGGCGCTCGCCTTCGCGCGCGAGCTCGCCGGCGGCGTGCGCGGGGCGCGGGCGAATGCCCCGGCCGGCGCGTAAAGCAAGGGGAGCGGAGCATGAACTGGCTGACGAATTTCATCCGGCCGAAAATCAAGGCGCTGGTCCGCAAGACCGACGTGCCCGAGAACCTGTGGGACAAATGCCCCGGCTGCGGCAAGATGATTTTCCACCGCGATCTCGAGGCCAATGCCCGCGTCTGTCCGCATTGCGGCCACCACATGCGCATTTCTGCCAAGCGGCGGCTCGAAATGCTGTTCGACGATGCGGCGTATACGAACATCGAGCTGCCGAAAACGCCCAACGACCCGCTGCGCTTCCGCGACCGCAAGCGCTACGCCGACCGCCTCAAGGAAGCGCGCGAGAAATCCGGCGCACAGGACGCGCTGATCGTCGCCCACGGCCGCATGGGCGGCCTGCCGGCGGTTGCCGCGGTGTTCGATTTCGACTTTCTCGGCGGCTCGATGGGCGTCGCCGTCGGCGAGGCGCTGGTCGCCG
>JACQAF010000196.1 GCA_016195145.1 Rhodospirillales bacterium | reverse complement strand
GGCGATGATCGCCTGCGCCCGCTTGAGGGTCTCGGCTGTAAAGGCGAAGCTCGCCGGCTGTTCGACCTTGGAAACCAGCGCGCTCATCGGTCAACCTCGCCGAAAACGATGTCCATCGAGCCGATGATCGCCACCACGTCGGCGAGCATGTGGCCCTTGCCCATGAAATCCATCGCCTGCAGGAACGCGAAGCCCGGCGCGCGAATCTTGCAGCGATAAGGTTTGTTGGTTCCGTCGGCGACGAGATAAACCGCGAATTCGCCCTTCGGCGCCTCCACGGCCATATAGGTTTCGCCGGCGGGAACGTGATAGCCCTCGGTATAAAGCTTGAAGTGGTGGATCAGCGCCTCCATCGAGCGCTTCATCTCGGCGCGCAACGGCGGGGTGATCTTGCGATCGGCAACCTTTACCGGCCCGCCCGGCATCTGCTCGATCGCTTGCGTCATGATACTCAGGCTCTGGTGCATTTCTTCGATGCGCACGAGATAGCGGTCGTAGCAATCGCCGTTCTTGCCGATCGGAACGCTGAACTCCATCTTCTCGTACGCATCGTAAGGCTGCGCACGGCGCAAATCCCACGGCACGCCCGAGCCGCGCAGCATCGGCCCGCTGAACCCCCAGTCCTGCGCCTGCTCGGCGGTCACCTTGCCGATATCGACCGTGCGCTGCTTGAAGATACGGTTCTCGGTCAGCAGCCGTTCGATATCGTCGATCACCTTGGGGAAGGTCTTGATGAACGCCTTGATGTCATCGAGCAGCCCGGCCGGCAGGTCCTGGGCCACGCCGCCGGGGCGAAAATACGCCGCATGCAGGCGGGCGCCCGACACGCGCTCGTAAAATTCCATCAGCTTTTCGCGTTCCTCGAAGGCCCATAACAGCGGCGTCATCGCGCCGACGTCGAGCGCGAACGTCGTGATGTTGAGCAGATGGTTGAGAATGCGGCCAATCTCAGCGTAGAGCACGCGGATATACTGGGCGCGCGGCGGCGCTTCGATGCCGAGAAGTTTCTCGACCGCAAGCGCGAAGGCGTGCTCCTGGTTCATCGGCGCGACATAATCGAGACGGTCGAAATACGGCACCGCCTGGAGATAGGTCTTGTATTCGATCAGCTTCTCGGTGCCGCGATGAAGCAATCCGATATGCGGATCGGCGCGCGCAATCACCTCGCCGTCCATTTCGAGCACCAGTCGCAACACGCCATGGGCCGCCGGGTGCTGCGGCCCAAAATTCATCGTCAGGTTCTTGATCTGGACTTCGCTCATGCAGGCGGAACCGTCAAGATTGCGAGGCCTTGGGCGCCGGCGGCGGAGCGGCCGCGGCGGGCGATGCGGGCGGCGCTGCCTTTTCGTCGCCCGGCAGGATCCGGGCGCGCAACTCGGGCGTCATGCCTTCCCACGGCGACAAGAAATCGAAGCTGCGGAAATCCTGGGTCAGTCGGACGGGTTCATAAACGACGCGCTTCTGCTCGTCGTCGTAACGCACTTCGACATAGCCGGTGAGCGGGAAGTCCTTGCGCAACGGATGCCCCTCGAACCCGTAATCGGTAAGGATGCGCCGCAGATCGGGGTGATCGGCGAAGAATATGCCATAGAGATCCCAAGTTTCGCGCTCGTACCACCCGGCCGCGCTAAACACCGCCACCACCGAGGGCACCGGCGTCGCCTCGTCGGTCGCCACCTTCACCCGGATACGCTGATTATGCTTGAGGCTGAGCAGATGATAGACGGCGTCGAAGCGCGGATCGCGTTCCGGATAGTCGACGCCGCAAATATCGAGCAGCACCTTGAACTGGCAGCTCGCATCGTCGCGCAGAAAGGTGAGCACCCGGACGATCGCGGAGGCGCGCGCAATTACCGTGAGCTCGTCACGCGGCGCATCGATGCCCAGCACCTCCTGCGGCAACGCAGCGATAATGTGGTCTCCGAGATCCTTGAGCGCTTGGTTCATCGCCGTTCGAAAGTTGTTCCGTTTCTTAACGCGCGATGGTGGTCGTGCGCCGGATTTTTTTCTGCAATTGCAGAATGCCGTAGAGCAGCGCCTCGGCGGTCGGCGGGCAGCCGGGAACGTAGATATCCACCGGCACGACGCGATCGCATCCGCGCACGACCGAATAGGAATAATGGTAATAGCCGCCGCCATTGGCGCACGAGCCCATCGAGATAACCCAGCGCGGCTCGGCCATCTGGTCGTAAACCTTGCGCAAGGCGGGCGCCATCTTGTTGGTCAGCGTCCCGGCGACAATCATCACATCGGACTGCCGCGGACTCGGTCGGAACATAATGCCAAAGCGGTCGAGGTCGTAACGGCTTGCCGCCGTTTGCATCATTTCGATCGCACAGCAGGCAAGGCCGAAGGTCATCGGCCACAGGCTGCCGGTCCGCGCCCACGCGGCAAGCTTGTCGAGCTGGGCAACGACGAATCCCTTGTCGGTCAACTCGTCGCTGACCGTGCGCAGCAGGGCATCCTGGGTCGCGCCGGCCGGCAAGGGCGCGCCGCCAGAAGCGTTCTGGATCACTCCCATTCCAGCGCCCCCTT
>JACQAF010000217.1 GCA_016195145.1 Rhodospirillales bacterium | reverse complement strand
AGTGAATTGAACACTCGACCCCGTCCTTACCAAGGACGTGCTCTACCACTGAGCTACGGCGGCCTCTGCACCGAAACGAGAACGGTCCGGGAGGCGCGGAAAATGCCACAGCCCGGCACCCGGCGCAACTGGCCAGTGCCGCCCGCCCGGCAAACCCATATCAGACCTGCCGGGCGCCGTAATAAAGGGTGACGGTATGCCTGGCCTCGGCGAAGAACAGCCAGCGTTCGACCAGGACGCCGAGCATGGCGCTGCCGGCCGCGACCAGGGCCGCGAGGAGGGCCAGCGGCGCAGGCGCCACAAAGGCGGCGAGGGTGAGGGCGAGCGGCAGGGCGAAGGCGAACAGGCGGGCGAGGCGGCGCAGCTTGACGGCGTGCTTGCGCGCCACCTTGTAGCCCATCTCCTTGAGCAAGTAATTCTCTTCCGTGTGCGGCGCGTCGAGGACACGCACCGTGCCGCGCGCGCCGAGCCCGGTGGCGGATTCCGGGGTCGATGCGGCCGGAACCGTGTCGATAAAGCGCCAGTAGCTTTCCTTGAGCCAGGCGGCGAGGAGCGTCGCCGCGACGGCGATCGCGCCGACAACGGGATCGGGGCGGCCCCATAGATGGACAAGGGCGTTGAGCCACAATGCGCCGGTCAGCAGGGCGAGCGACAGGTAATTGGCCGGAACCCACTTGTTGTGCCACTGGTGAATCGGCTTCAGCGAGGCGTAGATCATCGCCGTGCACCACACGGTGAGCATGGCCATCGCCGTCGCCATAAGGCCGGCAAGGGCGAACCAGCCGTCGGTCCGGCCGAAGACGACCCAGCCGAGGCCGAATACGCCGGTCGGCGCATAGGATAGGACGGCGATAACTCCCTCGCGCGACAGCCACGACGAGCGCCACTGCGAAAAGGCCCGCCAGGCGCGTTCCGGCCGGCCGAGATGAAACGACGAGGACAACAACCCGGCGGTGATCAGGGCGAGGGCGAAGGCGAGGGCGGCGAAGCCGAACCAGCCGGCCTGCGGCACGCGGCCGAAGGCGGAGAGCAGCCCGACCAGCGCGACCAAGCCGTAGCCGGCGCCGGACGCAGCGGTGAAAAAGATGACGGAGAAAGCCGGATGCATGGCAGATCTAGCGCGATAGCGCCCGGTCAAGCCAGCGCAGTAATCCCTTGGCGCCGTCGACGCCGGCCGGCTCCAGCGCCGCGGGCGCGCCGGTGCAGCCGGCGGTCTTTCTGGCCGCGCGCGCCGGCAGGTATTTGTTGATCGGCTTGTAGCCAAGCTCGGGCATCAGGTCGAACCCGCCGCGTTCGGCCACCAGGCGCGAGACGGTCGAGTTCGGATCGCCGAGATCGCCGAAATGTCGGGCGCTGGCCGGGCAGGTCGAAACGCAAGCCGGCACGCGATCGACTTCATCGAGGTTGTCGTTGTAGATGCGGTCGATGCACAGCGTGCATTTCTTCATCACGCCGGCGTCCTCGTCGAACTCGCGCGCGCCGTAGGGGCAGGCCCACGAACACAGCTTGCAGCCGATGCAGGTGTCGGCGTTGACCAGCACGATGCCGTCTTCCTCGCGCTTGTAGGAGGCGCCGGTCGGGCACACCTCGACGCAGGCCGGCTCGGCGCAATGCAGGCACGATTTGGGGAAATGGACCGTGCGGCTGTCATCGCCTTCGCCTGCCTCGAAGCTGTGGATGCGGTTGAACCACACGCCCGAAGCGTCGGCGGCATAGGGGGCGTAGTCGGGCAACGGCGCCGAATGGCCGCCAGTGTTCCATTCCTTGCAGTTCACCGCGCAAGCGTGGCAACCGACGCAGGTGTCGAGGTCGATGACCAGGCCAAGCTGCTTCTGGCCGGTCGCCGGGGAAACGTAGCTGGTCATTTGCCGCCTTCCTCGGCCGCGTCGCGGCTCTTGAAATCCGCCCCGTAACGCAGAATCGATGGCGGCGAGGCGAGGCCCGGCGGCGTCTTCAACGGCGGGAAGGACGGCGCGGTTTCGCCTGCCTCGACGGCATCGGCCTTTTCGACGCGCACGCGCAGATCGTACCAGGCGGCCTGGCCGGTCACCGGGTCGGAGTTCGAATAGCGATAGCCATTGCGCTCGGGCAGCAACTCCGAGATCACGTGATTGAGGAGAAAGGCGCGCACCGCCTCGGGCGCGTTGTGGGCGAGGTTCCATGCCCCGGCGCGCTTGCCGATGGCGTTCCATGTCCATACCGTGTTGGGGTTGACGCCTTCCATCAGGCGGACCTGCGCCTTGACGCGGTTATGATGGCTGGTCACCCACACCCAGTCGTCGTCGGCGATGCCGAGCGACGCGGCCGTGCGGCGGTTCATGTAAAGCCGGTTATGGCTCATGATCTGGCGCAGCCAGGCGTTCTGCGAGCCCCAGGAGTGATACATCGGCATCGGCCGCTGGGTGATCGCGTGCAGCGGGAAGGTGTCGTTGTCGACTGCGGCTTCTTCGAACGGCATGTGCCAGATCGGCAGCGGATCGAAATTCGCCTCGATGCGCGCCCGCTCGCGGTCGGGCGGCTGCACGGGGCCGAAGCCGCGCGCGGCGAGGCGGAATTTCTGCAACGGCTCGCTGTAGAGCTGGAGAACGATCTGCTCGGCCTTGTCGATGAAGCCCAGGCGCTTGGCGGTTTCGAGATAATTCCTGTTGGCGTGCTTGTAATAGAGTTGATCGGCCGGCAGCTCGTAATGCCAGAAGCACTGGTGCTCGATGTATTTGTCGAGCTGGCGCGGATTGGCCGGCCCGGTGCCGTGGCTTTCGCCATCCTCGCCGCGCCAGCCGGCGAGCGGGCCGATGCCCGGCTTGCTCTCGTGATTGGCGATGTAGTCGGGATAGCCGCCGGGATATTTGGCCGTACCGTCGGGGTTGGTAAGGCCCGGGAGCTTCAGGCGCGCGCCGAGATCGATCAGCACCTCCTGGAACGGGCGCACGTCGCGGTCGGGTTTGATCACCGGCTGGCGGATCGAATCGGCCGGTCCCTCGGCGCTGCCGATCGGCCGGTCGAGCAGCGAGATGCAATCCCAGCGTTCGAGATAGGTGGTGTCGGGCAGCAGCAGGTCGGCATAGGCGACCATCTCCGAAAAATAGGCGTCGGAATAGATGATGCGTGGAATCTTGTACTCGCCCGTCGCCGGATCCTTGTCGGTCAGCATGCCGATGGTGCCGGCGGTGTTCATCGCCGAGTTCCACGACATGTTGGACATGTACATGAACAGCGTGTCGATCGGGTAGGGATCGCCCTTCCAGGCGTTGGTGATCACCATGTGCATCAGGCCATGCGCGGCGACCGGCGCTTCCCACGAATAGGCCTTGTCGATGCGTTGCGGCGTGCCGTCGGCCTCGACCAGCAGGTCTTCGGGGCCGAGCGGGAAGCCGAGCGGCATGCCGCCGAGGGGCGTGTTGGCGGCCACCGTCTTGCCGCCCGGCTTGCCGGGCGGCGGGCAGGAGCGCGGGAAGGGCGCCTTGTAGCGCCAGCTCCCCGGCGTGTCGACCGCGCCCAGCAGCATCTGCAGGACGTGGATAGCGCGGCAGGTATGGAAGCCGTTGGAATGGGCGGAAATGCCGCGCATTGCGTGCATCGCCACCGGTCGGCCGATCATCTTGTCGTGGCGGCGGCCGGCCCAGTCGGTCCATGGCTGGTCGAGCACGATCTGCTTGGCGAAGGCGGCGTGGGCCAGTTCGGCGGCGATCCGGCGGATGGTGTCGGCCGGGACGCCGCAACGCTTGGCGACTTCGTCGGGCGCGTAGCTCGGGTCGAGATAGCGCTCGGCAAGAAGCTGGAAGACCGGCACCGCCTTGCGGCCGTCGGGCAGGGTCACCTCGCCGGCGATGGCGGGCGACACGTCGACGCCGAGGGCGTTGACCGCGGCCTGCTTCTTCGCATCCCACGCCAGCGGGTTGCCTTCGGCGTCGCGCGTGAACAGGCCGTCGTCGCCCTGGCCGGGATTGCGGATCACCAGCCACGGCGCGTTGGTGTAGCGGGCGAGGAAGTCGAGATCGATGCGGTCGGCGCGCAGCAATTCGTGGATCAGGGCGAAGACGAACAGGCCGTCGGTGCCGGGCCGGATGCCGATCCATTCATCGGCCACCGCCGAATAGCCGGTCTTCACCGGATTGACCGAGACGAACTTGGCGCCGCGCGCCTTGAGCCGCGAGATGCCGAGCTTGATCGGGTTCGAATCGTGGTCCTCGGCGACGCCGAACATGAGGAAATACTCGCTGCGCTCCCAGTCGGGCTCGCCGAATTCCCAGAAGCTGCCGCCAACCGTATAAAGCCCGGCCGCCGCCATGTTGACCGAGCAGAACCCGCCATGAGCTGCGAAATTGGGCGTGCCGAACTGCGCCGCCCACCAGCCGGTGAGCGACTGGCTCTGGTCGCGGCCGGTGAAGAAGGCGAGCTTGCGCGGGTCGCTCGCCCGGATGCGCCCGAGCCATTCGCTGGCGAGGCCGAGCGCCTCGTCCCACTCGATTTCCTTGAATTCGCCGGCCCCGCGCTCGCCGACGCGGCGCAGGGGCTTGGTCAGCTTCGCCGGGGAATATTGCTGCATGATCCCGGCCGATCCCTTGGCGCACAGCACGCCGCGATTGATCGGATGATTGCGGTTGCCCTCGATGTAGCGGATGCGCCCGTCGAGCAAATGCACCTTGATGCCGCAGCGGCAGGCGCACATGTAGCAGGTCGTGTACTTGACCTCGTCGGCCACTTTGGGCGAGGTGTCGACCTGTTCCTGCCCGCCGAACAGGCGTTCGGTCAGGGTCCGTTTGCGGACGGATTTGCCGGCGGCCGGGCTGCCATCCATCGCTGCGCGCCTTCCCCTTAGTGTCGAATCGGATATTCGACGTTATCATGCGCCGGCCAGCGCCACGCATCTCCTGTTTTGTATTAGGATAGCCTTATATAGTCAAATGAATCCACCAGTTATCCCGATAAAGAGACGCACTCTTTTAGCCGATTTACGCCGGCTGGCCGGGCGCGATCTGCATCTGGCCGAGGCGGTCGCCCTGGTCGGCCAGCCGCCGCCGCGCAGCCGGCCGCCAGGATTCGGGGCGATGCTGCGCATCATCCTCGGCCAGCAGATATCGGCTGCGGCGGCGACGTCGTTGTGGAACCGGCTGGTCGCGGCGATCGAGCCGCTGACGCCCGAAGCGTTCGCCCGTTTCGACGTTGACGGGCTGCGGGCATTCGGCCTGTCGCGCCAGAAGGCGGGGTATGCGCGCGGATTGGCGCTCGACCTTCTCGAAGGGCGGCTCGACCTCGAAGCCGTGCATGCGATGGACGACGAGGCAGCAATCGCCGAACTGGTCAAGATCAAGGGTATCGGCCTGTGGAGTGCGGAGATTTATCTTCTCTTCGCCCTCGGCCGGCGCGACATATTCCCGTCCGGCGACCTGGCGCTCGCCGTCGCCTTTCAGAACCTCAAGGGCCTGCGCCGCCGGCCGACGCCCGAGCGCCTGCTGAAGCTGGTCGAGCCGTGGCGGCCTTATCGCAGCGCCGGCGCGCATTTCCTCTGGCATTACTATGCCAACGCGCCGATGGGCTAATCCTTGAGCTGGCGGGCGAAATAGTTGCTCGCGCGCCGGATGGCGTCGGCGCGCGCCACGGGGTTGGTGCTGATCGTCGCCGTGCCCGAAGCGGTGGCGGCGATGTTACCGAGGACGGAAAGCGGTGTGTTCGGCGCATCGAAACCGTGATGGGAATCGGGATAGACGATGATTTCCATCGGCCCGCCGAATCCCGCCGTCCGCCGGGCCAGATCGACGCATGGCGGGGCCGGCGTCCAGTCGTCCTTTTCGCCGATCAGGACGTAAAGCGGCACGCGGGTCATCCATTTCGGCTCCTGCAGGGCGGCGGAGCACCCGGGATAGAACGCGATGGCGGCGCGAAAATCGGGGCCGGGCGGCAGAATTTCCCGCGCTGCCTTGCTGTTCGACACGCTCCACAGGGTCGACGAGCCGCCATTCGACCAGCCCATCAGGCCGATACGGTCGGCCCGCACGCCGGCGAGGCCCTGAAGATAGGCGCGGGCGCCATAGGCATCGCGGCGGCGCTCGCGCGCCGGCTGGATCGGGCGGTCGATGCGCGTGCAAATCGAATCGATGCCGCGCGGGCCGAAACTGTCGACCTGAAGGACGATATAGCCCTGATCGCGAAATTCGCGCGCCCAGGCCTCGTCGCGCCGGGCAACCGAGCCGTCGCGGCGATACATGCCGCCGCAGCCATGCATCAGGACGATGGCGGCGAACGGTCCATTGCCGGGCGGCCGGTGGAGCAGTCCGGTCAGCAGGGTCGGCGCGCCGCCGGTCAGATCGGCGCGATGATCTGCATCTGGCGGGGCAGGGACAGCGGGGCCTTGGCGTTGAATTCGGTCGGAAAGCCGGCGCTCTTCCAGGCCGGCAGGCCGCCCTTGAGGTGGGCGACCCCGGTTTTGCCCGAGGCGACCAGCTTTTCCCCCGCCTTCGCCGAACGGATGCCCGAGGCGCAGTGGAGGACGATCTTGCCCGAATTGGGAAAATTGGCGTTGGCGGCGTCGAAGGTCGATAATGGCACGAGACGGGCGCCGGCGATGTGCTCGCGGGCATGCTCGCCGATCTCGCGCACGTCGATCAGCACCGCTTCGCCGCGGTCAAGCCAGGCTTTTACCGTCGCAGCGTCAACTTCTTCAAGGCGTTGGGCGGTCATAAACTATGTCTCCTGTTGCCGTCGATCTTGTTAGCATTGTGACGACGCTTATATATTAGATGCGCATAATATAAATTCAAGCCCCCGACTGGACCCCCTTCCCATGACCCCAAAATCCGCTTCCAGCCCGCAGATAACCGGCTTTTTCGACTCGGCGACCAGCACGGTCAGCTACCTCGTCGTCGATCCGGCAACCAAAACAGCCGCGATCATCGATTCGGTGCTCGATTACGATGCCCGGGCCGGGCGTATCTCGACCGCATCGGCAGACAAGCTGATCGCGGCGGCGGCCGGCTACAAGATCGAGTGGCTTCTGGAAACCCATGCCCATGCCGACCATCTGTCGGCTGCACCCTATCTGAAATCGAAACTCGGCGGGCGGATCGCCATCGGCGCGCTGATCGCAGGCGTGCAGAAAACCTGGAAAGAAATTTTCAATCTCGAACCCGATTTTCCGATCGACGGGTCGCAGTTCGACCACCTGTTCGACGATGGCGAACGGTTCAAGATCGGCACGTTCGACGTGACCGTCTGGAACACACCCGGCCATACGCCGGCCTGCAAGACCTATATCGTCGACGGCGGGGCGGGGCCGAAGGCGGCGTTTGTCGGCGATACGCTGTTCATGCCCGATTACGGCACGGCGCGGGCCGATTTTCCCGGCGGCGATGCGCGCCTGCTCTTCCGGTCGATCCGGCGCATCCTGTCGTTGCCGCCGGAAACCCGGCTGTTCATGTGCCATGATTATCAGCCGGGCGGGCGGGCCGTCGCCTTCGAGACCACGGTGGCCGAGCAGCGCAAGGCGAACGTCCATGTGAAGGACGGCGTGACCGAAGACGACTTCGTCGCTTTCCGCACCGCGCGCGACAAGACGCTGGGCGCGCCGGCGCTGCTGCTGCCTTCGCTGCAGGTCAATATCCGCGCCGGCCACCTGCCGGCGGCGGAAAACAACGGCACGGTCTACTTCAAGATTCCGCTGAACCGGATATAGGGAAGGCTCCCGCGTTCTCGTCGCGGTTCCGTCGCCGGCGAGACATCAGCCAGCTTCCTTCGCCGGCGGTGGCGGCGAGATCGGGCGAGGGACCGTCCTCGGGCATGATGAGAGCGGCAGGCCGCGGCGCGCTCCCGACGGTGGACCGTCCGACCGCGCACAACGCAACTTCACCGACCCCCCTCGACGGCGCCGAGGACACGACGCTGGGCTTTGACCAGATTCGTCCAGGCCCGGATGAGGCGACCGACAGTGTGGATTGGGGCATTGCGCCATTTTATCGGACTGCGCCTTCGCACAAACTTGACATTCAATGCCGACGCATCTATTTTTAATGCATATGCATGGAGATAGCGAAAATGACTGATTTCACACAGGCCCGTCTCGGTGTATTCCTTCTGCGCCTCGCATTGGGTGTGTTGTTTTTCGCCCACGGCTTCGTCGTTGCTTTTTTTACCTTCGGCATGACGGGGCTGGTGCAGTTCTTCGTTTCCCTTGGACTACCGAGTTGGCTCACCCATGTCGTCGTCGCCATGGAGACGGTCGGGGGTATTCTGCTTATCCTCGGCGTCCAGGCGCGCTGGGTGGCCATGGCGCTCACGCCGATCGTCGTCGGTTCGGTGGTCTACGTGCATATGTGGAACGGTTGGTTGTTCAGCTTCCCGGGCGGCGGCTGGGAGTTTCCGGTATACCTGTTCGTTCTGTGCATTGCCCAGGCCTTGCTTGGCGATGGGCCCTATGCGCTTTCACCTTCGATTTCGTCGCCGTTCCAACTGTTCAGCCTCCGATCGCCGACAAACGAAGGGCGTATCCCCTGATTTTGTCGAAGGCAGGGTAAATCGCATAGACGACGCCCGAAAGCCGACAGGCGGACTTTCCGCATAGTCGCTATAGTTCGGCCATGGCGCTGTCGGCCCTGCTCAAGGCGAAGAACCGCGACCTCTGGCTCAACGTGTTCCGGGGCTTGGCCTGCCGGTCATTTTCATCGACCATGTCCCAGGCAATACCGCTCCGTTCGTTACGCAGACAGGCTCCTAGTCGCCGGCACTGCAATTCGGCTGGCTCTTGCACCAGCCGCGCAATGCCTGGCCGACTGTCGAGGTCAGGTCGATGCTGCTCACAGTTTCGCAACCCGCCATCATCGAGGCAAGGCCGACAAGCAAACAGAATTTCAGTGTCCTCGACCGCATGAAGTCCGTCCTGTCGTGTGCGTCGCTCCGGCCGGGATGCGGTCGGTGCGCCGTAGTCGCCGTGCAAAATAGGCGGAGCGATGTCACGCGGTCAAATCGCCGCCAGGCGCCCCGGCTACCCATCGCGCGGGGCGAGGATCAGCGGCGCGCGCGGCTTCTGCGCGAAATCGAAACAATCCAGCAGGTCGTTGGCTGCGGCGTCGTAGCGGCCGAGCGGCGGCAGGTCGAAAATCCGGCCGATGGTGCGCGCCACGCTCGCGTGCGAATACAACGTGTGCGAAACCGCGCCGCGCCGGGCATAGGGCGAGACGACGAGACACGGCACGCGATAGCCGTAGCGGATCGGCGCCGGCGCCCCCTGCGCGGCCGGCTCGAACTCGATCGCCGGCGGCGCGACGTGATCCCAGAATCCGCCCCATTCGTCGTAGACGATCAGGATCGCCGACCGCGCCCATTGCGGCCCCTGCATGACGGCGTTGATCCGGCGGACGGTCCAGTCCTCCCCCCGGCGGACGCTGTGGGGCGGGTGCTCGCTGTCGCGGATCGAGGGCGTGAGCCATGAGACGGCCGACAGCCGGCCGCCGCGCGCGTCGCCCATGAAACGGTCGCCGGCGACGATGTTGCCGCTGGCGAAGGGGCCCTTGAACATCGAGACCATGACGATCCCGTCGTCATAATTGCGCCAGCCGATTCCCCGGGCGGAAAGCTGGTCGGCAATGGTCGGCGTGCGGAACTGGTTTTTCGTGCGGCTTCGCGGATTGTCGAGAAACGGCGGCTCGGCGCCCATCAGCGGAAAATAATTGGGGATGGACGGGCCGAGAATGTCGGCGAAATAATTGTCGCAGAGAACGTATTCGCGCGCATAGGCCCAGTAATTCGGGATGTCCTCCTCGCGGTACTGGCAATAGCCGCGCTCGTCGATGGCGCTACTGAGCAGGGCCGCGCGCCGGTTATGCGGCGGGTCGGGGTGGGTGTCCTTGCAGCGCGGCGCGATGGCCGCCCCGTTGCCGCCAGGAAATTCGGCGAAATAATTGTCGTAGCTGTGGTTCTCGCGCAGGATGACGATCAGATGCTCGATCGGGGTCTTGGCGGTTCGGGGCGCAATCCTGAATGGCGCTGCACAGCCGGCGGCGACGCCGAGCCCGGCGAGCGATGCAGTGCGAAGAAACCGGCGGCGCGTCAATCGGCGTGGGATCATGTTTCTTCCGCCCTAATGTCCCGGCGGCCGGCCGGATAATTGAGTCTGTCACGGCCGCAAAAAAAAGCTAGGTTGTTGCCCTGTCTTGGAGAAGAGATGCGCGAAGAGGATTCCCGGATGACCAAAGCCGGTTCCGCCAAAGGCGATGCGGCGCAAGCGGCCGAGGCCGCGCGGCGGGCGCGCGAGGCCGAGGCGCTGCGCGAAAATTTGCGTCGCCGCAAGGCGCAGGCGCGTGGGCGCAACGGCAATGACAAAACCGGGCCAGCGGGGAGCGAGGAATGACCGATACTGGCGGCCCGACAACGACAGCAATCGACGCTGGCTGGCTTGGCCTGATCCGTCGCTATCTGCTGTTCATCGTGCTGATCAATCTGGTGTGGGAGGTGGCGCAATTGCCGCTCTACACGCTATGGACCACGGGCACGCCGGGGCAAATCGCCTTCGCCGTTCTCCATTGCACGGCTGGCGACGTGCTGATCGCCGTCGCCTCGCTGGTCGTGGCGCTGATCGTCGCTGGGCGGGGCGGCTGGCCGGCGCAGGATTATCGCCGCGTGGCCGTGCTAGCGGTCGCGCTCGGCATCGGATTTACGGCCTATAGCGAGTGGTACAACACGACGATCAGCAAGAACTGGGCCTATGCCGGCGGCATGCCGACGATTACGCCGCTCAATCTCGGGTTCAGTCTCGGCGTGGCGCCGCTCGTGCAATGGCTGGTGGTGCCGCTGATGGGCTTCGTGTGGGCGCGCGATCGGAGCCGGGCTGGCCTTGTCGCCAGCGGTTCGTGGATTCCGGCAGTGCTCGATTTCTGGTTCCTGCCGCCCGATCACCCGGATCACGGCAACCGGCGCGACATCTGGTTCGAAAAGGATGCGACGTTCGATGCCAAAATCCGCGCGCAGCTTTTTCCGCTGGTCGTCGCGGCGGCGCATGGCGATCTCGACCCGGCCGTGGCGACGCCCAAGGGGACGCTGGCGTTACTTCTTCTCCTCGATCAGTTTCCGCGCAACCTGTTCCGCGGCGAACCGCGCGCCTTCGCCACCGACGCAAAGGCGCTGTCGATGGCGCGCCGTGCCGTCGACCATGGGTTCGATCAGGCTGTCATGCCGATAGCGAGCTTGTTCTTCTATATGCCGTTCGTCCATAGCGAGGACCGGGACGACCAGACGCGGGCGGTCGCCCTGATCGAGAGCCTGCCAGCGGGGGAGTG
>JACQAF010000216.1 GCA_016195145.1 Rhodospirillales bacterium | reverse complement strand
GCCTTCGCCCAGGCGCCGGCATTGCCGGGCGGCCAGGTCACTGCGGTCGGCCAGCGCGCCGCCCAGATGCGCAACGAGGTGCAGGGCCTGCAAGGCTCCGTCGCCGCCCGCGGCGCGTCGCTCCAGCAGCTGCGCGGCGATTCCGTCCAGACGGCCGAGCGTTATTACGGCGTCGTCGCCCAGATCAACGCCCGCCTCCAGGTCGGCACGACCCCGGGCAACCCGATCCTCCAGTCGCAATGGAGCCAGGCGAACCAGGAGCTCGACCGCATCGGCGCCGCGATCGGCGGCATGTCGGTCCTCTCCAACCAAGTGGGGAGCGACGCAGCCACGGCGGCGTTCCTGCTCGAATCGGTGCGCGCCGCCTATAGCCTGTCAGGCGCGGTCGAGGCCGATCATCGGGCCCTCGCCCAGCTTGAGGACGAGGTCAACCGCACCGTCGTCAGCATCGATCGCCAGACCAACGAGCTGAGCGAAGACATCAAGCGGCAATCGTCCTATGTCAGCCGCGAACGCAGCAACCTGACCACCCTCGCCGTCGCGATCAAGAACGGCGAGCTGTTCGGTAGTGGGCTCGGCAACCGCGCCTTCATCGCCGTGCCGCCGGCCGACGGCAGCCCGGCCCGCCTCGGCGCCGCTCCCGGCGCGCAGCCGCAAGCCGCCAACCCGGCGGCCTCCGCCGCCGGCCGCCGGCCGCTGGTCGTCATCCGCTTCGATCGCCAGAACCCGGCCTATGAGCAGGCGCTGTATACGGCGGTCAGCCGCGCGCTCGAACGCCGGCCGCAGGCGGCATTCGATCTCGTCGCCGTGTCGCCCAGCCGCGGCACCCAGGCGCAGGTCGCCCTCGCCTCGACCACCGCGAAGCGCCAGGCGGAAACGGTGATGCGTTCGCTCTCCGATATGGGCCTGCCGGCCGACCGCGTGACGCTATCGGCGACGACCAGCGCCAGCGCGCAGAGCAACGAAGTGCATCTCTACGTCCGCTGAAGCGGCGCTGAACCGATCATCGGCCGCCCGGGGAAACCCGGGCGGCCTTTTTCATGGCGGTTTCGCGCCCGGGGGCCTATTCGGCAATTTCCAGCAGGAATCGCACCTCGACGAAGCGCGTCACCAGCTCGCCGCCCAGCAACAGAAACAGCGCATAGAAGCTCGCCGGATGGCGCGATTCCCAGCGCAGCACGACGAAGGTCGCGGCGTGATCGCGGAAAAGAAACACGCTCGCCATCGTCGCCGTCGCGGCGACCGCAGCGCTGGCGAGAATATCCGTCGGATAATGGTAGCCGAGATAAACCCGCGTCAGCCCGATGACGATCAGCACATGCGCCACGGCCAACGCCCCGAGCCGACGCGACACCAGCCAGATGCCGATGGCGAGGCTCATGAACAGGTCGACATGATCGCTGGGAAACGACGACCATTCCGAAGCGGGCGGTTTTTTGAGCCAGAGCGGCGGCACGAAGCCGAGCGACGGCTCCTCGAACGGCCGCAGGCGGAACGGCACGAATTCGGCGATAACCTTGCCCAGAACCAGCGCCGCCAAGCCGCCGACAATCGCCACCAGCAGGATACGCCGGTCGCGCGCCGCCGACTCGCCGCCGCGAAACCAGCACCACCACAGAAGCGCTGTCGGCACGCCGCCCTTGATCAGATCGGAAAACCCGACGAGGTACATGATATGGTCGAAAAGCGACGATTGTGCCGCGAACTGGTTCAGCGCCTTCACGACTGCCGCATCGAAACCGAACATCGCGCCGCCTCTTGCATACATGAAAAATTGCTGGGATCCGATGACGCCGCTGCGCGCCGGGCGAATCAGATGGCCAATTCGTCGCCGCCGATAATATTCCGGCCGAGCCGGACGATCCACGTCTCTCCGCACCCCAGTAAAGGTATAAGGTGCGGACATCATCGCCGACCGTTGCCATGTCGCCCGCTGTCAGCTTAAATCGCGCCCGACACTAACCAGAGCCCGCCACTAACCAGAGACGGAACCGATGAGCGACGAATTCACTAAAACCTTCCCGGTTTCGTGGCAGGAACTGCATCGCGACGCCAAGGCGCTGGCCTGGAAACTGATGGCCGGCGGTCCGTGGGCGGGCATCGTCGCCATCACCCGCGGCGGCCTGGTTCCGGCCGCCGTCGTGGCCCGCGAGCTCGATTTGCGGGTCGTCGATACCGTTTCGATCGCCAGTTACGAGGATCGTGCGCGCGGCGCAAGCCGTATCCTCAAGGTGCCGGCGGCCGGAACCGGCGATGCGCCCCCGGGCGGCGGCAAATGGCTGATCATCGACGATCTTGTCGACACCGGGGCCACCGCCAAGGCGGTGCGCGACCTGCTGCCCGGCGCGCATCTCGCCGCGGTCTACGCCAAGCCGGCCGGCAAGCCGCTGGTCGACACCTATGTCACCGAGGTGAGCCAGGACACCTGGATCATGTTCCCCTGGGACACCGAACCGCAATTCGCCCAGCCGATCGCTGCCGGCGCGAAACGGGCGCCGGCGTGAGCGAGGCCCGGACCCTGCCTCGCCTGGGTCTGATGCTCCTTGTCGGGTTGTCCGTCGGATGGGGCCTCAACTGGCCGGTTTTGAAGATCGCGCTCACTGAAATTCCGCCGTGGACATTGCGCAGCGGGTCTTGCGTCATCGCCGGGCTGTGCTTGCTCGCGCTTGCCCGCCTGTCCGGCGCGCCGCTGCGCCCGGCCGCCGGGGAATGGCGCAAGGTGGCCATTTCGGCGCTGTTTAATATCGCCGTCTGGCAGATGCTGATCGCCTTCGCGGTCATGCTGATGCCATCCGGCCGTGCAGCGGTGATCGGCTTCACCATGCCGCTCTGGGCGACGTTGATTGGCGTCATGTTGTTCGGCGAGAAGATCACCGGCGATTTCGCGCTCGCCCTGGCGCTCGGCATCGGCGGCATTCTGGTGCTGCTCTCGCGCGATCTTGCGACGTTGGGCGGCTCGCCGCTCGGGGTTTTGTTGGCGCTCGGCGCCTCGGTCGCCTGGGCCTGCGGGACCGTGTATCAAAAGCGTCAAAACTGGACGCTGCGTACGATCCCGCTGGCTGGCTGGCAGCTGATCATCGGATCGGTGCCCATCATGTTCGCCACCCCATTTCTCGAAAGACCGTTTACCGGCCCGGTCAGTTGGCTGGCCCTGCTCGCCTTCGCCTATCTGACGCTGGTCGCGCTCGTTTTCGCCTATTTTGCCTGGCTCAAGATTGTCGCTCTGTTCCCGCCCGGCATCCCCGCCATCGGCACGCTGCTCGTGCCGGTGATCGGCGTGATCAGCGGCGCGCTGATCCTCGGCGAACCGTTCGGCTGGCGGGAAATCGCGGCGCTGCTACTGGTGAGCGCGGCGCTGACCCTGGTCCTGATCGTGCCGGCGATACGGGCACGCCCGCCCGCCCTCGCCGAGTGACCGGCGGAACTTACGCGAGGTGACAGGCCGCGGGCCGGCCGGGCGCGAGCGCGGCGAATGCGAGGGCGATCCTGTTCATCGGCGTCCTCTCCGGCCTCGTCTCGGGGCGCCCAAACCCTATCGCCGGGGGTTAAGCCGGTCCATATTGCCCGCCCGGCGCGGGCGTTTCTAGGGCAGGCGGGCGAGCCGATCGGCGAGGCGCGCCAACAGCGCGTCGGCATCGAGGCGATGCACGACGCGGGCATTGGCCGGCGCCTTGGTGCTGCCCCACCAGTCGACGACGCTGCGGCCGATGGTGCGCTCGCCCGTCGTCTCGATGGCGACGGCGCAAGGCCGATCCTCGAACAGCTCCGGCCACAGAAGCCAGGCGATGACGCACGGATCGTGCAGCGGCACGCCCCGCCCGCTGACGCGCGACAGATCGCGCGTCAGATGCCGGGCCAGCATGCGCGCAACAATAGCGGCCGCGCGCGTTCCCCGCTGGCCGAGCGCCTCGATCCACGCCGGCGTGGCGAGCGCCTGATGCGTCGCCTCCAGCGGCAGCATGACGATCGGCACGCCGGCGGCGAATACCGCGGCAGCGGCGTGCGGATCGACGTAGAAATTATACTCGGCCGCCGGCGTTGCGTTGCCGAGACCGATCGCCCCGCCCATCAGCACGATCTCGCGGATCCTGCCGGCAATGTGCGGCTCGCGGGCGAGCGCCGTGGCGATGTTGGTCAGCGGCCCGAGCGGGCACAGCGTCGCCGAACGGTCGGGGGCGGCCATCAGCAACTCGACAATGGCGTCGGCCGCGTGTTTCGGCGCCAGCGGCAGCGCCGGCTCGGAAAGGTCGGCGCCGTCGATGCCGGTCGGCCCGCAGATATTCTCGGCTGTGACCAGCGGGCGCAGCCACGGCTCCGCGCAGCCGGCATGAACCGGCACGTCCGGCCGCCCGGCCAGCTCGACCATCGCGCGGGCATTGCGCTGCGTGAGCGGCAGCGGCACGTTTCCGGCGACCGCGGTGATCGCCTGCACCGCGAGCGTCTCGGGCGATGCCAGCGCCAGTAAAATGGCGACGGCGTCGTCGTGGCCGGGATCGCAATCGATGATAATCGGGCGCGGTGCGGTCATCGCCGCGTCCTTGGCCGCCGCAACGGCGGCCCATAGAGATCGCGATAGGCCGGCATATTGCCCAGCCGGCGCGCCGCCCACACCCCGCGCGCCACCGCGCGGGCGAGGCAATCGGCGGCGAGCGCGCCGGCCCACAGCACATCGGCCGGCCCGTCGATCTTCCGCCGGCTAATTGCCGCCATCAGTCCCACCCGCCGAGCAGCCGCAACGCCGTCGCCGCCATCACCTTGGCCGAGGCGATCATGTCGTCGATGACCACGAATTCGTCCGGCTGGTGCGCGAGTTCGAGAATGCCCGGCCCGTAGGCGACGCAATCGTGGAGGTGGCCGATGCGCGCGATGTGCTTCTGATCGTAGGTGCCGGGCGAGGCGACATGCGTCGCCGGCCGGCCGAGCACGCGGGCGATCTCCGCCCCCAGCGCCCGGACCACCGGCGCGTCCGGTTCGGTCATCGTCGGATGGAAGGTCATGATCTCGCGCAGATCGTAATCGATCCCCGGCCGTTCGCGTTTGACCCGTTCGAGAAGCTCGACGATCTCCTGCTTCACGTCGTCGAGCTTTTCCTCGACCAGGAACCGCCGGTCGATGACCAGCCGGCAGGAATCGGCGACCAGCGGGCTCGGCACGCCCGCCCAGCCTTCGGCCAGGCCGCCATGAATCGAGTTGTAATTGAGGGTGGAGGCGCGCGCCCCTTCGGGAATCACCGGCATGCGGGTGCGGCGCTTGTCGAGCGCGGGGTAGAGCTCGCACTCGACATAGGCGAGGAACGCCGCCATGCCGCGCACCGCGCTGACGCCGAGGAAGGGCATCGAGCCGTGGCCGATGCGCCCCTTCATCTCGATCTCGGCCCACCACACGCCGCGATGGCCGAGGCAGACGCAATCGACGTTGAGCGGTTCGGGGATGATCACGTGATCGACCCGCGGGCGCGAAAAATAACCGCGCCCGGCGAGCCAGGCGACGCCAGCGAGCCCGCCCGATTCTTCGTCGACCGTACCGGAAATCTCGATCGCGCCGGGAAAGGCGATGCTTTCATCGAGGATCGCCTCGACGGCCAGGATCGAGGCGGCGATGCCGCCCTTCATGTCGCACGCGCCGCGGCCGTAAAGCCGGCCGTCGCGCACGATTCCAGCGAAGGGATCGACCGTCCAGCCCTGGCCCGGCTCGACTACGTCGATATGGCCGTTGAAATGAACGCACCGCCCCGGCCCGCGGCCCTCGATGCGCGCCACCACGTTAGTACGCGGATGGCGGTCGCTGTCGCCGGGCGCGCCCGCGCCGCGCAGGTATTCGATCGCGAAGCCACGCCCGCGAAGCCGTTCGCCGATCAGCTCCGCGCATGGCCGATAGGCCTCGCCCGGCGGGTTGACGGTCGGCAGGCGGATGAGATCGCGGGCGAGCGCGACGAGATCGTCGCGCCGCGCCTCGATACGCGCAAACAGACGGTCGATCGTTGCAACGGGAATGTCGACAGAATCAAGCGCCATGCCGGCGAGGCTATGCCCGCCGCATTGACTGGTCAATCGCGGCCCGCACGGTCGGACCGGTCAGGCGCCCTCGGCAATGTTTTCGAGCGCGTCGCGCCGGCGAATATCGACCTTGCCCTGGGCCGGCAGGCCGATGATCCCGTCCTTGCGCAACTGGGTAAAGGTGCGGCTGACCGTTTCCGTGGTCAGCCCCAGATAATCGCCGATATCGGCCCGGCTCATCGGCAGGTCAACAGGGTTCAACTGCTGCCGGCGCTGCTCGGCGTGCCGGCGCAATATCAGCAGGAAGCTCGCCACCCGCTCGCGCGCCGTCTTGCGCCCGAGCAGCAGCATCTGGTCCTGGGCGGCGACGATTTCGTTGCCAGCGACCTCGAGCAGCCGGTGTTCGAGCTTCGGCAGCTCGTTGAGCAACCCTTCAAGCCGGCGGCGCGGGAAACGGCAGATTCTGAGCTTGCTCATCGCCTCGGCCGAGTAGGCATAAGTCTCGTTGAGCGCTACGCCGAGAAAATCGCCGGGGAACAGGAACCCGGTCACCTGCCGGCGGCCGTCGGGCAGCAGCTTGTAAAGCTTCACCGACCCTTCGATGACGTTCGACAGATGCTCCGCCGGATCCCCTTCGTGAAACACCGTGCCGCCGGATTCAAGATGGCCGATGGTCGAGATGCCGCGCAGGCGAATCAGCTCGTCCTGTTTGAGCACCGAACAGACGCTCGCCTCGCGGATGGCGCAGTCGTCGCACGGCGATTCGACCATCGCCGACGCCGATCGCTTTTGGCTCAGTGGGAATTCCACGATATTCGGAGCCATTGACTACCTTTAGCGTTTAGTCACGTCCCCGCCGCCAACCGAGCTGGCGCCGTGATATCCCCCATCGACCCGTTCATTCTAGGGACTTCGCGATACAGCCGCAATGGCAAGCCCGCCCGACCATCGAGGCGGCAGCATCTTGATCTACGTCAAGGACGGCCTGGGAAGAGCTGGGGCAAGCTTGCAAGGGCTCGAAATATTTGCAGAAAGCCATGAAACAGGACTTCGTCGCACAGCAGATCAAGGGCAAGGACATCATGCGGGCCTTCCCTCTCGCGCGTCTTGCCGCGGGGCAATTATCGCTCGATGCGTGGCAACGCTTTGCTGCCGCCCTCGGCGCGAACCGCCGCGCCCCCGACCCAGCCCGCGTCCCGCCGACGCGCGGGCTGATCGGGGTGAAAAACACACGCGGTTATCTTCTGGCGCTGTGCAGCTATATGGTGACCCCCGATCTGTGCCACGGGCGGCGGCTCGATATCGACAACCTGGTCGCCCTCGACCTGATCGACAGCGACGCCGCCACCGCTTCGCTGATGGCGGCGATCGAGCATCTGGCGCGCGATCTCGATTGTCCGGCCTTCGTCGTCCACCTGCCGCCGGCCCGCGCCGCCGCCGCCGCGGGCGAGAAATTCTTCAGCCATCTTGCCGCTGATGGCACGTTGCTGAACCAGATCGGCCTTTACAAAACCCTCGATATCGTCAAATAGGCCTTCGGGTCGAGCCGGGCCGGATCCCGGCGTGTCCCGGTTACGACCATCAATAAGCAGGATGGCCGGCCCGGCGCAGGTTTGCTATCTATAGATTCGCGGGCTCGCCGCTGCACAAAGGTACCGCCATGCGATTTGCGACCGGCGGCCGGAACTGTTTCCGGGCCGCACTGACGATCTGTTTGACCGCCGTCCTTCTGGGGGCGACGGCCGGCTTTGCCCAAACCCGGCCGCAACCCGAAGGCCCGAGCGGCTTTGCGCCGCGCAAGGCGGCGCTCGCGCATCGCTACATGGCGGCGGCGGCCAATCCGCTCGCCGCTGCTGCCGGCCAGGAAATCCTGCGCAAGGGAGGCAGCGCCGTCGACGCCGTCATCGCCATGCAGATGGTCCTTACCCTGGTCGAACCGCAATCCTCGGGCATCGGCGGCGGCGCCTTCCTCGTCCATTACGACGCCTCGAACCGGACGATCGAGACCTATGACGGCCGCGAAACCGCGCCGGCGGCGGCAACCTCCGACATGTTCCTCGACGCCGAGGGCAAGCCCCAGCCCTTCGCCGAGGCGGCAGCAGGTGGCATCGCCGTCGGAACGCCGGGCGTACTGCGCATGCTTGAACTCGCCCACCGCGAACACGGCCGCCTGCCCTGGCCGCGCCTGTTCGAGCCGGCGATACGGCTGGCCCAAGAGGGGTTCCTCGTCTCCCGCCGGCTCAGCCGCCTGATTGCGGAAAACCGGCAGTTGCGCGATTTCCCGGCGGCACGGATCTATTTTTACGATGCGAATGGCGAACCGCGCGCGGTCGGGGCGCGGCTGACCAACCCGGCGCTGGCCGAAACCTTGCGCCTCGTCGCCAACGGGGGCGCCAGCGTCTTTTATAAGGGCCCGATCGCCGACGATATCGCCGCCGCGGTGCGCGCCGGCGGGGCGCGGCCGGGCCAGCTCGCCGCCAGCGATCTCGCCGGCTATCAGGCGGTCAAGCGTCCGCCGGTTTGCGGCGTCTATCGCGAGCTGCGCGTCTGCGGCATGGGCCCGCCATCATCAGGTGGAATCGCCGTCGCCCAGACGCTCGGCATTCTCGAAAATTTCGATCTCGCCGCGATGACACCCGGTTCGCTGGAGACCGTGCACCTGATTTCCGAGGCGACCAAACTCGCCTTCGCCGACCGCGCCCGCTACGTCGCCGATAGCGACTTCGTGCCCGTACCGGTCGCCGGCCTGATCGCGCCGCGCTATCTCGCCCAGCGGGCGAGCCTGATCGATCCCAAGATATCGATGGGCCGCGCCGAAGCGGGCCGGCCCGGCGATTTCAGTTTCCGCCTGCCCGAACGCACGGTCGACGACACGATTGAGATTCCCGCGACCAGTCACATAAGCGTCGTCGACGCCGCCGGCAATTCGATCGCCATGACGACCAGCATCGAGCAGGCCTTCGGCAGCCGAATCATGGTCCGCGGCTTCCTACTCAACAACCAGATGACCGATTTCGCCTTCCGTCCGCGCGACGGCGAGACCCTGGCGCCCAACCGCGTCGAACCGGGCAAGCGGCCGCGCAGTTCGATGGCCCCGACCATTGTCACCGACCGTCAGGGCCGGCTGGCGCTGAGCGTCGGCTCGGTCGGCGGATCGCGGATCATTCCCTATGTCGTCGAGACCCTCGTTGCGGTTCTCGACTGGGGCCTCGACATGCAGCAGGCGATCAGCCTGCCTCGCCACACCAACCTCAATGGCGCAACCGACCTCGAACGGGGAACGCCCCTTCTCGGCCTCGCCGACGGGCTGCGCGCCCTCGGCCACACGGTCGAAATCCTGCCACTCACCAGCGGCACGCAGGGCATCGCCGTCGTCCGGCGCGGCAGCAAGACTCGGTTGATCGGCGGCGTCGACCCGCGCCGCGAAGGCCGGGCGCTAGGCGATTGAGCGTGAATCCCATGACCCTCTCCCCTTATCCCGTCGTCAAGCTCCAGTCCGGCCGGCACAAGCGCGTCAAGGGCGGGCATCCTTGGGCCTATTCCAACGAGATCGTCATGGACGCCGCCGCCAAAGCGCTGCCGCCCGGGGGGCTAGTACGGCTCGAATCCGGGTTGGGCGAGGCGCTGGGCGTCGCCATGTTCAATCCGCATCCGCTGATCGCGGCGCGACTAGTCTCGCGCGACCCGGCCGCGATCATCAACGCGGATTTCCTCGCCCAGCGCCTGGCTGCGGCGATCGCGCTGCGCGAACAGCTTTATTCGGGCGGGTTCTACCGGCTGATCCATGCCGAGGCCGACGGCCTGCCGGGCCTAATCGTCGATCGTTTCGGCGGCACCGTCGTCGTTCAGGCCAATGCGGCGGGAATCGATTGCCTGTTGCCGGAATTATTGGCCGCCATCGACGCCACGCTTGCGCCGCGCGCCGTGGTCCTGCGCAACGACAGCGGCGCACGCGCGTCCGAAGGGCTGGACAGCCATGTACGGGTGGCCAAGGGAAATATCGCCGGGCCGGTCGAGCTCGCCGAGAATGGCGGGCGTTTCCTCGCCGATATCGAAGGTGGGCAGAAGACCGGCTGGTTCTACGATCAGCGCGAAAACCGCGTGGCAGTCGCTGCGCTGGCCGCCGGGGCGCGGGTTCTCGATCTCTACGCTTATGGCGGCGGCTTCGCCATCGCTGCCGCGCGCGCCGGGGCGAAAGAAGCGGTCGCCATCGATCGCTCGGCCGCCGCGCTCGATCTCGCCGGCCAAGCAGCGGCACTCAATGGCGTTTCCGATGCGTGCCGTTTCGCGCGCGCCGAGGCGTTCGCCGAGCTGGAGCGCCTGGCCAGCGCGGGCGAGCGCTTCGATATCGTCGTCGCCGACCCGCCGGCCTTCGTCAAATCGAAAAAGGACCTTGCCGCCGGCGCGCGCGGCTATCGCAAGCTCGCCCGCCTCGCCGCCGCCCTCGTTACGCCCAGTGGATTCATGTTCATCGCCTCGTGCTCGCACAATGTCGACGTCCCGCTTTTCGCCGAGCAGGTGCGGCGCGGCATCGCCGATGCGGGTCGCGAAGGGCGAATCCTGCGCAGCTCGGGCGCGGCGGCGGACCATCCGGTCCACCCTCATCTGCCGGAATCGGCCTATCTCAAGGCGCAGTTGCTACAGCTCGGCTAATCGGCGTCGGCCGCGTCGTTGAGCTTCCAGTCGTAATCGTCGTCGGCAATGCGGCCGGTCGCGGCGAGGCGCGCGGCGAGACCGGGCCCTGCGTATCGGCGTAGATGGGCGATAACCCCGGCATCGTTGTTGCCGAAATCCTCCTGGAACCAGACATAGATGCTCGACACCTTCAGCCGCTCGCCGGTGAACTGCGCGCCGCGCGGATGGTTGACATAGGCGCGGGCCCCGTCGTCGAGCAGCCGTTCGGTATTGGCCGCGGTATAGGCCTCGCGCACGAGATTGGGGCAGCCGAGCGCCGCGCAGTTCACCGCATAATGCAACCGCGGGTCCTTCCAGATCGGGCGCAGGATGCGATGCTCGATATCGTCGAGCGACAGCTTCTCGCCTGCCACCGCGACCAGCTTCTTCCCCCACGGCCCGATCGCGAACAGCCCCGGCGAGATGCGGATGTCGCGGATCGTCGCCACCGGATAGCGGTCGAGAACCACCCGCACGGTCAGCGCGTTGTAGAGGTTGATCCAGTAGGCGCGCTGTTCGTCGCGGTTGAAGCCGTCGATCGGCAGGGCCGCCAGCCGGGCGATATAGGCGTCGAGCGCCGCGCGGTCGGCCGGCGTCACCCGGCCGTAAGCGACGCGGTTGACGCCGTCGGCCGATTTGACGACATAGGATTTGAGGAATCCGCCCCAGGCGGCATGGTCGATCATCGCGGCGGACGCCGGATCGTGGGTCTGCCAGCGCGGCCATAAATCGGCCTTCGGTGCGGCGGCAGCAAACGGTCCGCCGACGGTCAGCGCAAAGGCCAGAACGAAGAATCGAACGAGAAACACCCGCCGTATCCGCATCAATTGACGATATCAATAATCTAGGCAAAGGCGGCGGCTTCGGGCAGACAGCTCACGCGGTTTTGATCGATGGCGTGGGGTTATTTCCGTGCGACGATGAACAGGCGGCGGAAGGGGAATAGCGTCGTCCCGTCTGACCGTTGCGGATAGGCGGCCGCCATGCGCTCGGTATAGGCGGCAAGAAAAGCGCTTTGCTCGCCCGCGTCGAGCGCATCGAGGAACGGCCGCACGGCGGTTCCCTTGGTCCATTCGACGACCGCGTTATCGCCGGCAAGGACGTGGAGATATTCCGTCTCCCAGATATCGAGGGAGGCGGCGTGAGGCGCCAGCCAGTCGTAATAATCCTGCGGCGCGCTGACCGGCGTTTTGCGCAACAGCGGCGTCAGTTTCGCCGCCCACGGCTGGCGCCGCGCGGTTTCGTAGAGCAGCGTATGCGACAGCGCCGCGAAGTTGCGCGGCATCTGCACCGCCAACACCCCGCCCTTGACCACGCCGGCGATCAGCCGCGCGAACAGCCCGCGATGATCGTCGAGCCAGTGGAGGGCGGCGTTGGAGAAAACGAGATCGGCCGGCGCCGGCGGTCGCCATTGCCCGATGTCGCCGGTCGTCCACTCGACGCCGGCAATCGGGCGGGCCTTGGCCAGCATCTCGGCCGAGGAATCGACGCCGGTCACCTTCGCGCCCGGCCAGCGTTCGGCCAGCAGCCGGGTGACGTTGCCCGCCCCGCAGCCGAGATCCCAGATCGTCCGGCATTCGGCGAGCGGGATGCGCGCCATCAGCTCGAGCGCCGGGCGCAGGCGATGGTCGGCGAATTGGAGGTATTGATCCGGATCCCAGCGGGTCATGACGTTTGCCCCATTGTTCGCCCCCGACGCCCGACTATAATCCGCCGGCCCTTGCAAATACCTTAAGGACTATTTCAATGACCGACCGGCCTACGTGGCGTCAACTGCTTGCCGCGGAAAAACCCCTTCTCCTGCCCGTGGCCCACGATGCCCTGTCGGCGCGGCTGATCGAGCGCGCCGGCTTCAAGGCCTATTCGATCGGCGGCTACCCGCTGGTCGGCGCGCGTCATGGCATCCCCGATATCGGCCTGGTCGGCCTCGCCGAAATGAGCGCCGGCATGCGCGATATCATGGCCGCGACCTCGCTCCCGGTGATGGTCGACGGCGACCACGGCTACGGCGACGTCAAGAACGTCACCCGCACCATCCAGACCTACGAGGCATTGGGGGCGTCGGCGATCTTCATCGAGGACCAGGTCGCCCCCAAGCGCTGCGGCCACCTTGATGGCAAAGAGGTGGTCTCGCGCGACGAGTTCACCTCGAAGATCCGCGCCGCGGTGGAGGCACGG
>JACQAF010000211.1 GCA_016195145.1 Rhodospirillales bacterium | reverse complement strand
TGATGCAGTTGCCGCGCACCGTCATCGCCGCCGAGGAGGTGAAGGAAGCCGGCCTGCCGTATATCGTCGTCCTGACCGACCCGACCACCGGCGGCGTTTCGGCGTCGTTCGCTATGCTGGGCGATATCGGCATCGCCGAGCCGGGCGCAGTCATCGGCTTCGCCGGCGCGCGCGTGATCGAGGAGACGATCCGCGAGAAGCTGCCCCCCGGCTTCCAGCGCGCCGAATATCTGCTCGATCACGGCATGGTCGATATGGTGGTCCACCGCCACAAGCTGCGCGAGATGCTTATCCGCCTGATCAAGTTCCTCACCGTCCCCGGCCCGGCGGCCGACGTGCTGCCAATGCCGCAAACCGGCCTGCAGATTCCCTCGCGCCCGGCCGGAGCCCCATAACGCTGAACCCCGACCCGATCCTCGCCCGGCTGACCGCCCTCCACCCGAAGGCGATCGACCTTTCGCTCGACCGGGTGCGGCGGCTGATGGCCGATCTCGGCGATCCGCAAAACCGCCTGCCGCCGGTCATCCATGTCGCCGGCACCAACGGCAAGGGATCGGTCGTCGCCTATCTACGCGCCATGGCCGAGGCGGCCGGCTACCGGACGCATGTCTATATCTCGCCCCATCTCGTGCGCTTCAACGAGCGTATCCGCCTCGCCGGCGCGCTGATCGAGGACGAACCGCTCGCCGCCCTTCTTGAAGAGGTCGAGCGGATCAACGCCGGCCGGCCGGTGACGTTTTTCGAGATCACCACCGCCGCCGCCTTTCTCGCCTTCGCCCGCCATCCGGCCGATCTCGTCCTGCTCGAAACCGGCATGGGCGGGCGGCTCGATGCAACCAACCTTGTCGCCCGTCCGGCGGCGACGGCGATCACGTCGATCTCGTTCGACCACATGCAGCATCTCGGCGATACGCTCGCCATCATCGCCGGCGAGAAGGCCGGGATTCTCAAACGCCATGTGCCGGCGGCGATCGGGCCGCAGCCGCCGGAGGCGGCGGCGGCGATCGATCGGCGCGCGGCCGGGATCGATGCGCCGCTGTTCCGCCACGGCCGCGAATGGCGGAGCGCCCCCGGCCCCGAAGGCATGCGCTATGAGGGGCTTCGCCGGCTCGACCTGCCGTTGCCCGCACTCGCCGGCCGCCACCAGATCGACAATGCGGGCGTCGCCATTGCGGTCAGCGAACATCTGCCGGGGTTCAGGATCGAGGACGGGCATCGGCGCGAAGGCTTGCAGCGCGTCGAGTGGCCGGCGCGCCTGCAACGCCTGACCAAGGGGCCGCTTGTCGAATTGCTGCCGCCCGGGGTCGAGCTATATCTCGACGGCGGCCATAACGAAAGCGCGGCCGAAATTCTCGCCGACTGGGCACGCGGGCTCGATGACGGCCGGTCCCTCGACCTCGTGTTCGGGATGCTCACAACCAAGTCGCCGGAGAAATTTCTTGCCCATCTCCGCCCGCATATCCGGCGCGTACGCACGCTCGTTATCCCCAACGAGCCGCTATCCTTCGCCGCCGAACCGCTCGCCACGGCGGCGCGCGCCGCCGGCATTGCCGACACTGCCCCGTCGGCCGGCCTCGGCGCGGCGCTCGCCGATCTTGTCCGGATCGCCGGCGACAGGCCGCCGCGCGTGCTGATTTGCGGCTCACTTCATCTGGCCGGGGTCGTGCTGGCAGAAAACGGCTGAAACGAAAACCCCGCCCGTGAAGGGCGGGGTTCGATCAATGGCCGATGCCGGTGCGGCGTCAGATCACCGACTGGATCCATTCATAGAGCTTGCTCTTGGGCAGGCTGCCGATCTTGGTCGCCGCTACCTGGCCGCCCTTGAACAGCATCAGCGTCGGAATCCCGCGCACACCGTATTTGGTCGGCGTCGAGGGATTCTCGTCGATATTGATTTTGGCGACCTTGACCTTGCCGGCCATGTCCTTGGCCAGCTCTTCGAGCGCCGGCGCGATCTGCTTGCACGGGCCGCACCACTCGGCCCAGAAATCCACCAGCACAGGACCGGTCGATTTAAGGACGTCGGATTCGAACGAGGCGTCGGTGACTTTTGCGGTGTTCATAGGCCCTCATGCATCTGGGTTTCGATGTGTGCGGGGAGTCTACGGGGCCGTCACGCAAACGGTCAAGACAACCCGTCGCCGCATCGGCATCGCACTGCAACACGCTTTCCAACCGGTAACCCGGTCAATGACTTGCCTTGCGGTTCGTTATCCGGAACGCTTCTAGAACGCAACCCGGTCGAGCAATCGATCGGGCAATTCCATCAGCCGCGGACCGTCGGTCCATAACAATCCACAACGCACCTGCCGACCCGTATAGATGCGCGCCAGCGCCGCGCGATAGGCCGCCATCTGCGCCACATAGGCTTCGGCGACGTCTTCCGGGCGCGATGGCGGCGGCCGGTTGGTCTTGTAATCGACGATCAATACCGCATCCGCCGTCACCACCAGCCGGTCCACCTGCCCCGAAATAACCCGCGCCCCGATCCGTCCCACGACCGGTGCTTCGGCGACGCTACCCGGCCCGAACAGCGCGGCGAATTGCGGATCGTCGAGGACCGCCAGGGTCTCGCGCGCGATCTCAGCCTGCGCCGCTGCGTCAAGATCGCGCCCATCGCGGGCAAGAAAGCGCGCCGCCGCCGCCGGACGCTCGGACGGCGCGATGTCGGGCAGCAATTCGAGCAGACGGTGAATCAGCCGGCCGCGCCGAAAGCGCAGGCCTGCGTCGCCGGCCAGCGGCGATCGGGTTGCCGGTTCGGGCGCAATCTCGGTCGACGGCACCAGCGGGCGCGGCGGCGTCGGCTCGGGCCCCGGCAGCCGGCGCGCCCAGCCGGGCAATGACGTCGCCGATGCGGCCGCCGCCATGACGATATCGCGTTCGGGCGGCACGGTTTGCGGTTCGGCGAGGCGAAGCCCCGTTTCGCCCCAGGGCAGGGAAACCGGGGCAATGCCCGCGCTTCCCTCAAGCGCCGACGCGGCCAGTGCGTACCACGCGCCCTCGGGCAACTGGCTGGCGTTTCGCCAGCCGCAGATATAAAGCCGGTCGCGCGCCCGCGTCGCGGCGACATAAAGCAGCCGCCGGTATTCGCGCGCCCGCGCCGCCCGCGCTGCCGCCCGCGCTTCGGCACACAGTTCTTCGTCGTTTGCCTTGCGCACCGGCCAGAGGAGAAGCGGCGACGGGCCGCCGGTCCATAGCAGACGCTGATCGTTCCGCCCGTCGGGCAACGAACAGGTGTCGGGCAGAAAGACGATATTCGCCTCCAGCCCCTTGGCCCCGTGGACGGTCATCACGCGGACCTCGTTCTGGCCTTGCTCCAGGTCGCGCTTTACTTCCGCTCCGCCCGATTCGAACCAGGCAAGAAATCCCTGAAGCGAGGGCGGGTGCTGGCGCTCATAGGCGAGAGCGAGGGCGAGGAATTCGTCGACCGGATCGCCCGCTTCGGGGCCGAGCCGGGCGAGCAATCGCTCGCGCCCGCGATCCGTCGCCAGCACATGGGCGAAAAACTCGAAGGGCGGCATGAAATCGGCGCGGGCGAGAAGGCCCGACAATTCGTCCGCCGCGCGCCGCCATGCCGGTTTCTCGTCTGCCCGGGCGCGCAAGGCCGGCCATAGCCGTCCGGCGCGGCCGTGACAGAGGGCGAACAGGTCGTCGTCGTCGAGCCCGAAGAGCGGCCCCTTGAGGACGGTGGCGAGCGTCAGGTCGTCGTCGGGCAGCAACGCAAAGGCGGCGAGCGCCACCAGGTCCATCACCGCGATCTGTTCGGCGAGCACCATGCGGTCGGCCCCGGCGACCGGCACATCGGCCTGTTTCAACGCCCGCACCATTTCCTCGAAAAACGCATCGCGCTTGCGGACCAGAATCATCACGTCGCCCGGCCGGATCGGCCGGTTGTGAGAAGCGAGAGCCTCGCTGCGATCGAGCCAGCCGCGCACCGTTGCGGCGATGCGGCGGGCGAGCTCAGCCGGTGGGCTATGCGCGCCGACGTAATCAAGCGGCGCATCCCACGGATCGCCGGGGTCTTCCTCATGCGGCTCGACCGGCGGCCATAGCTCGACCGAGCCGGCAACGCCGACGCGCACGGGGATATGGCGGATTTCGGTCTCTGCCGCCGTCAGGCCTTCGCGCGCCGCCGCCTGGGCAAAAACCGCATCGACCGCGCTCAACACCGCCGGGGCGGAGCGGAACGACCGTTCGAGCCCCAGCGGCCGGAACTGCTGGCCCGCCGCCTCGGCGCGGACCGCGAAATGGGCGCGCATGCGGGCGAACTCCGCCGGGTCCGCGCCCTGGAAGCTGAAGATCGACTGCTTTTCGTCGCCGACGGCGAAAATCGTGCCGTCGACCAGGATATGATCGAGCCCGCCGTCGAGCTTGTAGAGCACCCATGCCGCTGTCCCCGGCCGGCGCAAAAGATCGTCGGCGATCAGGATCAGGTCGTCGTAATCGAGCTGCGCGCGCGCCGCTTTCTCCTCCGCGTAGAGATCGAGCAAGGCCTTGCCGAGGCGCAGCAGCGCGCCGGTACTGGCCGCAACCGTCAGCGCCCTGAGCCGTGCAACCGCCGCCATGATTCGGCCCTGCTCGGCCTGCAACACGGCAAGCGCGCCGGGATCGGCCTTCTGCGCCGCTTTGGTGATCAGGGATCGCTCCGCGCGCGGTTCGCCCTTCTGAGTGAGAAAGAGGCCGCACCACGCATCGAACTGCGCCGCGCGGTCCGCCGCATCGAGCCAAGACCGGATGCTGTTCGCACGCGCGCCATCCTTGTCGCTGCCGCGATCGAGCGCTGCGGCGGCGCGGTGAAGGTCGGCCGCCGGCGTCGCGACGGCGAAATCGGCGCGCAGCGTTTGCGGCGTATCGTCCGGCCTGACGCGCAGCGCCATTGCCATTTCCGCAACCGCCCGCTCCGCGTCGTCGCCGCAGCGGGCGAACAGGCGACGCAGGCGGCGACGATCCCGGACCAGTTCGTTGAGCACGTCGCGAAAGCCGCCCTCGTCGACCTCGCCGACCACGTAGGCGAGCGCCGGGCCGAGCCGTTCGTCGCCCGGCGCGTGGGCGAGCAGGCGTTCCTGCGCCTCGACGATCAGCTCGGCGGCGGTCGCCTCGTCGGCGACGGCGAAATGCGGCGGTACGCCCGCTTCAAGGGGGAAGCGCTTGAGCAGCGATTCGCAGAAGGCGTGAATGGTCTGGATGCGCAGCCGCCCCGGCGCGTCGAGGGTGCGGGCGAAAAGGCGGCGCGCCGGGGCAAGTTCGTCGTCGGCAATCGTACGGCCGTATAGCGCGACGAGTTCGGCGCGCAGCGCCTCGTTGGCCAGCACCGACCATTCGCCGAGCCGGCGGTGCAGGCGGTTGGCCACCTCGGCCGCCGCCGCCTTGGTGAAGGTCAGGCACAATATCGCCGCCGGCCGCGTGCCGCCGAGCAGCAGCCGGGTTACGCGATCGATCAGCACCCGCGTTTTGCCCGCCCCGGCATTGGCCGATACCCAGACCGAAGCCGCCGGATCGGCCGCCGCGCGTTGCTCGACGAAGCCGGGACCGTCGATGATCGCGCCGCTCATCCCCCATCCCTCCCGAAGGCGGACGACCATTCCCTAACTCGGGCGAGATGATCGTACTCGCCGGCATAGGCGAGCCATTGCGGACGCGGGCGCGACAGATAGGGCGTGTCGGCAACATCGAAGCGGGCGATCCGCCGGCGCAAGCCCGCTTCCGCTTCGGCCGCCAGCATATCGGGCGACAAGACGCGTCCGTCGCGCTCCGCCACGACCGCCTTGTATTCGGCGACCGGCGCGCCGCCCTTAAGGCGGATATAGGCGAGGACGGCGACCGTCGTTGCAACAATGCCGGGAAAACCGCCGGCGCGCGCGATCGCCGCCTCGAGCGGTAATTGCGGGCTGAGGCCGCTCGTCACCTGCGGGCCCGTAGGTGGCACGCCAGTCTTGTAATCGATGATCGCCAGCGACCTGTCCGGCAGCGCATCGATGCGATCGGCCTTGCCGCTCAGCACAAACGGCCCAGCCGGCGCGGCGACGGTCATCCTGCCGGTGATTTCGGTCGCCAACGGACGGGTGCCGTCGGCGCGGCGCGCAATCTCGAACTCGACGAACCATTCGGCGATGCGGCAAAAACGCGGCCACCAGAAGGCGCGCACCGCCGGCCGGTCGAGCCACGGGCGGAACGCATCTTCGCCGGCGACGAGAAGGCGGGCAAGCGCGTCCCCGGGCAGCGCCGCGCGATGGTCGCGCACGAAGCGGTCGAGCGCTTCGTGAATCATCGCGCCGCGCTCCAGCGCGCCGGGATCGGCGTCGAGCGGCTCCAGCGGCTTCAGGCTCAGAATATACTGAGCAAAAATGGCGTAGGGATCGCGGATCCAGGTTTCGATCCGAGTGACCGAAAGCGCGCGCGGGCGCGCAGCAACCGGCGGGCAAGGCCTGGGCGGGGCAACCGGCCGCACCATCGCCGGCGCGTCGAGCCGGCGGTGCCAGTCGGCGTATTCGGCGCGGCGGATATCGTGCCAGCGGGCGTCGCGGGCCAGCATCGCATCGAGACGCAACAGCCAGCGCGAGGGAACCGTCGGCGCGCCCTCGACCTTGCCGGCCCGGGTCAGCACAACCTCGGGCGCGGCGAAGCCTTGCGCGAAATCGTGCGCCGACAGACCGATCCGCCGCTCGTGCGGCGGCAGGCCGAGGGTGGCGCGCATCGGCCGCGATAGCCACGGGTCTTCCTGCGGCTCGGGCGGCCAGGTGCCCTCGTTGAGCCCGCCGAGGATCACCAGATCGGCGCGTTGCAGCCGCGCCTCAAGCGGCCCCCAGATGGCAAGGCGCGGATGGCGCTCGCGGCGCGGCCGCACAACGCGGCCGGCAAGCAACGTGTCGAGCAGGCCGGGCCAGCCTTTGCCGTCGATACCGCCAAGCGCCGGCGCCGCCAGACGCAGCTCGCCGACAAAATCGGCCAGCGCCTCGCCAGCATCGCCCGCCCATAACGGATTTTCCGCATCCCCCTCTCCCGACGCAGCGAACCATTCGGCGAAGCCGACATGGGCGTCGAGGATCGCAGCGAGCGGCGTTTCGCGTCTCGTCATCGCCGCCGCCAGCGGCGCAGCGGCCGCAGCAAGACGCTCGATCCACGGCATCAGGAGCGCCGCATCCTTACACGCCGCGACGGCGTGGGCGAGGCCGTCGAACCCCGGTGCTGGGCGCGGGCCGCGCAACGCGCGGCGCTCGAGCCGCCGAACGAGCCGCAGGAAAGCGCCGCGCTCCATGCCGCCAGCGGCGAGCGGATGCTTGAGAACCGCGAGCAGCGGCACGGGCGCGGCTTCTTCCGTCATCATCTCGGCCACCAGCCGGAAAAAACCGCCCGGCGCTGTGCGCGCCAGCGGCGGGCCGGCGGAATCGTCGATCGTGATGTTCCAGCGTCCGAGTTCAGCGACAACGCGGCGGGCGAGATCGCGATCCGGCGTCACCAGCGCCGCCGTCTTGCCATCGCTTTCCAGCGCCTCGCGCAGCAGGAGGGCGATGGCGCCCGCCTCTTCCTGCACGCCCGCGCAGTCGAGGCGGCGAAGCCCGGCGAAAGCAGCATCGGCCGGCAGCGGCAGGTGGAGCCAGGCATCGGTCGTCTCGGCGGGACGCAGCGCCTCGGCAACCAACCGCGCCCGGGCAGCGCCGGCCGGCAACGGCACGGCATCCGGCCACGGCGCAACCATTTCGCGGGCGAGCCCGAGCGTCGCGAGCAGCATGGCAAGGCCGTACTGCGGATGGGTCGGTTCCGCCGCCGCCGCCGCCCAGCTTGCGTCATCGAGATCGTGATCGAGCCCGGGCAGGATTACCGCGCCCTTGGGCAGGGCGGCGACGACGGCCAGCAACTCGGCAGTCGCCGGCATGCTGCCGGTCGATCCGGCGGCGTAAACGAGATCGGCGGGCGGCGATGCGCGCCA
>JACQAF010000195.1 GCA_016195145.1 Rhodospirillales bacterium | reverse complement strand
TTCCGCGGCTGGAACGACATCTGGCTCGACCCGGCGTTTCGCGCCTGGAACATCGAGGCGGCGGTGCCCGGCATTGCCGCCCCGCTCCTTGTTATCCAGGGCAAGGATGACGAATACGGCACCGAGGCGCAGTGCCGGGCGATCCAGTCGCAGGCCCGCGCGCCATGCGAGGTCCTGATGCTCGACGATTGCCGCCATTCGCCGCATCGCGACCAGCCCGAGGCGACGCGCGCCGCCATCGCCCGCTTCGTCGCCGCGCTCTGACGTTGCACGCGCGAGGCTTCCGCCTACGTCGCGGCCGGTTCGCCCTGCCGGCGCGTACCGGCCAGAAACCCCTGCTCGCGGCGCATGGTCGCGACGAGAAAATCGACCGCCGCCCGGACACGCGGCACGCGGCGCAGATCGCGGTGGATCAGCAGCCATAACTCGCGCCGAAAATCGCCGGCGCCGCGCACATCGAGCCGGACCAGTTCCGGGGCCGACGCCGCAAAGAAATGCGGCAGCAACGCCACGCCCAGCCCGGCACGGGCGGCGGCGACCTGGACGAGCAGGCTGTTGCTGCGCAAACCGGCCCGCGCGTCGCCGGCATGGGCGGCGAGATGCCGCGCCTCGGGAAGATCGGTCGTCCCCGCGTCATAGCCGATATATCGATCGCCGCCGGCCAGTGCGGCCGAGGGGGCGCGTCGCTCAAGATAGGCGTGCGCGGCATAGAACCCGTAACCGAGATCGGCCAGCTTGCGGGCGACGATCTCCTCGCTCTTCGGCCGCCCAAGCCGCAAGGCCAGATCGGCGTCGCGGCGGGCAAGGCTCAGATTGCGAATATCCGCGATAATCTCGATGTCGAGCCCGGGATAGCGGGCGGCGAATGCGCCCAGCCGCGGCATGAGGAAGACCGAAGCGAAGCCCTCGGTGGCAGTCAGGCGAATCGTGCCGGCGATCGCCGGCCCGGTTCCCGACGCCCGGCGCGCGATGGCGAGCGCCCGCGCCTCCATCTCACCGGCGATAACGGCGATCCGCGCCCCTTCGGCAGTGGGCGCGTAGCCGCCGGCGCGGCGATCGACGATCGACTGGCCGAGCATCGATTCGAGGCGCGCGACGCGACGCGCAATCGTCGCGTGGGTAACGCCCAGCGCCCGCGCGGCGCCGGACAGGCTTTTCTGCCGCACCAGTTCGACGAAGACCCGCAAGTCGCTCCAATCCGGCCCAGATGATTGTTTTTTAACAGTCATTGGGAGATTTTAGCGAGTTGCTGTCCATTTATGAACAAATTACTCTCAGCGGCGCTGTTCCCGGCGCACCCCGCGCCTGGCCCCGGAAGGACCCCGCCATGACCGCACCCCGGACCCTGTTGCAGATGGCCGGCGCGCCGCTCGCGCCGAGCCCGTGGGCCGAAGCCGCCCTCGTCATCATCGACGCGCAGATGGAATACGTGAATGGCGGCCTGCCCTTGCCCGACGCCAAGCCGGCGCTGGCGGCGCTGGCCCGCGTGCTCGATCTCGCCCGCCAGCAGGGCGCGCCAGTCATCCATGTCGTCCATCACGGCCGCCCCGGCGGCGCGCTGTTCGACCCCGACGGCGCCTTCGCCCGCATCGCCCCCGAGGCGGCACCGAAAGACGGCGAGCCCATCATCGCCAAATCGCTGCCCAATGCCTTCGCCAAGACGACCCTCCAGGCGACCATCGCGGCTACCGGGCGCAAGGAACTGGTCGCGGTCGGCTTCATGACTCATATGTGCGTCAGCGCGACCGTGCGGGCGGCGCTCGATCTCGGTTACCGGACGACAATCGTCGCCGACGCGGCGGCGACGCGCGATCTTCCCGACCCGCTTGGCGGCATCGCCCCGGCCCAGACCGTTCATCGCGCGACCCTGGCGGCGCTGGCCGATCGTTTCGCCATCGTCGTCCGCAACGCGGGCGCCTGGGGGAAAAGCTAACCGATTGTGACTACGGCGCGATCCCAGCCGGCGCGTGCTCAGAGAACGGTCCCAGGCATTTAGCGACGCCGACTTGACCCGGTTTCTTAAATCGGGCTATGTGACCCGGCCCGGACGCCCGCGCGATAAAAATGGGCGCCGGTTCGCGGGGAAAACGCCCGTGAGCTCTGGGGTCGTCAGGGAGGTGTATGTGATACCCGGTCGCAATACGGCCCCTCAAAGGGCCAACCATGAATAATGCCAAGCCGGCGGGCGGGCGCCGCGATAGCCGCGTCGATACTTTTCCCAAGCTGCTTCTACGCAATGCCGACATCTTCGCCGGCCGGCCGGCGGTGCGCGAGAAAGATTACGGTATCTGGCAGACCTGGAGCTGGACCGAGAGCCTCGCCAACGTACGCGAAATCGCCGGCGGCCTTGCAGCGCTCGGCTTGTCGCGCGGCGACAAGATCGCGCTGGTCGGCGACAACCGGCCGCATCTGTACTGGTCGATCTGCGCCGCGCAATCGCTGGGCGCGATCCCGGTGCCGGTCTACCAGGATTCGGTCGCCGACGAGATGTCCTTCGTCATCGACCATGCCGAGGTCCGCATCGCCATCGCCGAGGACCAGGAACAGGTCGACAAGCTGCTCCAGATCCGCGCCAAGCATCCGCGTTTGGCGACCATCATATACAAGGATCCGCGCGGCATGCGCCATTACGCCGAGCCGGGCCTCGTTGGCCTGGCCGAGCTGCAGGCCCGCGGGAGCGAATACGCCGCCGCCAATCCGGAATTCTTCGAGATCGAGGTCGCCAAGGGCAAGGGCAGCGATGTGTCGGTGATGCTCTACACCTCGGGCACCACCGGCCAACCCAAAGGCGTGATGCTGAGCTACGACAACGTCCTCGTCACGGCCGAGAACGCGATCGAGTTCGACCACCTGACCGACCAGGACGAGATTCTCGCCTACCTGCCGATGGCCTGGGTCGGCGACCACATTTTCTCGTACGCCGAATCCTATGTCGCCGGATTCTGCGTCGCCTGCCCCGAAAGCGGGGCGACGGTGATGACCGACCTCAAGGAGATCGGCCCGACCTTCTTCTTCGCCCCGCCGCGCATTTTCGAGAACATTCTGACCCAAGTGTCGATCCGCATGGACGACGCCGGCTGGATCAAGCGCAAGATGTTCCAGTTCTTCATGACGCATGCGCGCCGCGCCGGCATCGCCATCCTCGACGGCAAAAGGGTGTCGCTCGTCGACCGCTTCCTTTACTGGCTCGGCGGCATTCTCGTCTACGGGCCGCTCAAGAATGTGCTCGGCCTGACGCGCATGCGGCTCGGCTATACCGCCGGCGAAGCGATCGGTCCCGACATTTTCGATTTCTATCGTTCGCTCGGTCTCAACCTCAAACAGCTTTACGGCATGACCGAGACAAGCGTGTTCATCTGCATGCAGCCCGACGGCCAGATCAAGCCCGACACCGTCGGCATCGCCGCGCCGGACGTCGAGATCAAGATCGCCGATAGCGGCGAGGTGCTGGTCAAGAGCCCGGGCGTCTTCCTCAACTATTTCAAGAACGACAAGGCGACGGCCGAAACCAAGACGCCGGACGGCTGGGTCCATACCGGCGACGCCGGCTTCTTCGACCATGACGGCCATCTCAAGATCATCGACCGGGCGAAAGATGTCGGCCGGCTTAAGGACGGCACGCTGTTCGCGCCGAAATACATCGAGAACAAGCTCAAGTTCTTCTCCTATATCAAGGAAGCGGTCGCCTTCGGCGACAAGCACGATCACGTGGCGACGTTCATCAATATCGACCTCGATGCGGTTGGCAACTGGGCCGAACGGCAGGGCATATCCTATGCGAGTTATCAGGAGCTGGCGGCCAAACCCGAGGTTTACGAGCTGATCCAGAGCTGCGTCGAACAGGTCAATCGCGACCTCGCGACGGACGAAAAGCTCGCGGCCTCGCAGATCAAACGCTTCCTGATTCTCCACAAGGAGCTCGACGCCGATGACGGCGAGCTGACCCGCACGCGCAAGGTGCGCCGCAGTTTCGTCGGCCAGCGTTTCGCGTCCCTGATCGAGGCGCTCTACTCGGGGGCCGCGCGCGCCCATATCTCGACCGAGGTCACCTTCGAGGATGGCCGCAAAGGCAAGATCGAGGCCGACCTCGCCATCCGCGAAGCCCGGTGCGTGCCGCCGACCGGCGCGACCGCGCTCAAGAAGGCGAGCTGACCCGATCCATGAGCGCCACGACCAGGGTTATCGGCGAAGTTTTGCTGAAAGTGGAAGGGATCAACCTGTCGTTTGGGGGCGTACGGGCGCTGTCGGAAGTGTCGTTCGACATCCGGAAGGGGGAGATCCGGGCGATTATCGGGCCGAACGGGGCGGGGAAGTCGTCGATGTTGAACTGCATCAACGGGTTTTACCATCCGCAGCAGGGATCGATCACGTACAAGGGCCAGCCGCGGCGGCAGATGCGGCCGCACGAGGCGGCGGCGCAGGGGATCGCGCGGACGTTCCAGAACATCGCGCTGTTCCGGGGGATGTCGACGCTGGACAACATCATGACCGGGCGGCTGCTGAAGATGAAGCAGAACTTCCTGATGCAGGCGCTGTACTGGGGGCCGGCGCAGCGCGAGGAGATCGCGCACCGGGAGCATGTGGAGAAGATCATCGACTTTCTCGAGATCCAGGCGATCCGCAAGGTGCCGGTGGGGCGGCTGCCTTACGGGCTGCAGAAGCGGGTGGAGCTGGGCCGGGCGCTGGCGGCGGAGCCGGAGCTGCTGCTGCTGGACGAGCCGATGGCGGGGATGAACGTCGAGGAGAAGGAGGACATGTGCCGTTTCGTGCTCGACGTGAACGAGGAGTTCGGGACGACGATCGCGCTGATCGAGCATGACATGGGGGTGGTGATGGACATCTCGGACCGGGTGGTGGTGCTGGACTATGGGCGCAAGATCGCCGACGGCACGCCCGACGAGGTGCGCGCCGACCAGAACGTCATCGACGCCTATCTCGGAGTGGCCCACTGATGCTGTTTTTCTTCGAGGTCCTGATCGGTGGCCTGCTGTCGGGGGTGATGTATTCGCTCGTCGCTCTCGGCTTCGTGCTGATCTTCAAGGCGTCGGGCGTGTTCAACTTCGCCCAGGGCGCCATGGTGCTGTTCGCCGCTCTCACCTTCGTCAGCCTGCTGAAACTGATGGGCTCCGAGGTGCCCGGCGACGGCATCTTCCTTTTGGCGCTGGTCATCACGCTCGCCGCGATGATGGCGGTGGCGGTCGGCACCGAACGCTTCGTGCTACGCCCGCTGGTCAACCAGCCGCTGATCGTGCTGTTCATGGCGACGCTTGGCCTCAATTTCTTCATCGAGGGCCTTGCCCAGGGTATCTGGGGCAACGATGTGCACGCCCTCGAGCTCGGCATTTCCGACCGGCCGGTCAATCTGCTTGATCTGTTCGCCGGCAAGTCCGCGGTGGCCCCGACCCCTATCGCGCCCGTGGGGCCGATCGTCGACCCGGTCGCGCCGACCGGATCCGGCCAGCCGGACGAAATCGTCATCGAGACGGTCAATATCGCGCCTACGGCCATTATTGTCCGCGGCGGCATCCTGGTCAGCCAGTTCGACCTGTTCGCCGCCGCCATTGCCGGATTGCTGGTCCTGACGCTGGCTCTTTTCTTCAATTACACGCGCATCGGCCGCGCCCTGCGCGCGGTCGCCGACGATCACCAGGCGGCGCTGTCGGTCGGCATTCCGCTCCAGCATGTATGGGCCATCGTCTGGGCGGCGGCGGGGCTGGTAGCGCTGGTCGCCGGCCTGTTATGGGGATCGCGGCTCGGCGTGCAATTTTCGCTGTCGCTGATCGTCCTCAAGGCCCTGCCGGTGCTGATCGTCGGCGGCTTCACCTCGATCTCGGGCGCCATCGTCGGCGGCCTGATCATCGGCGCCACCGAAAAACTCGCCGAGGTCTATGTCGGTCCGATCATCGGCGGCGCGCTCGAGAACTGGTTTCCCTACGCCCTCGCCACCATTTTCCTTCTCTTCCGGCCGCAAGGGCTGTTCGGCGAGAAGATCATCGAACGGGTTTAAGCCATATGATTTACCGCGAAGCCGGCCAGTTCAAGACCGCCTACCGCGCCGACCAGGCGATCTTTCCGATCGCCCAGGACCGCATCGGCATCGTGGGGATTATGCTGCTCGCCTTCGTCGTCGTGCCGCTGGTCGCCGACGAATACTGGCTGCGCTCGATCATGGTCCCCTTCCTCGTCTATTCGCTGGCGGCGCTGGGGCTCAATATCCTCACCGGCTATGCCGGCCAGCTGTCGCTTGGCTCGGCCGCGTTCATGTCGATCGGGGCCTTCGCCGCCTATAATTTCGCCATCCGACTCAATCTACCGTTCTATCTCTATCTGCCGGCGGCCGG
>JACQAF010000194.1 GCA_016195145.1 Rhodospirillales bacterium | reverse complement strand
GTCGTGGTCGCCGCGCACCGGCGGCAGCCCGTCGGGGAGATCGGCGTCGAGCGCCACCGCCTTGTCCTTGAAAATCTGGCCGGTCGCCGCGATCGCCTCGCCGACCACTTCCTTGAGGTCGATCGCCGCGATCTGCCAGTCGAAGCGTCCGGCCTCGATCTTGGCGAGATCGAGGACCTGGTTGATCAACCGGGTCAGCCGTTCGCTTTCCTTGATCACGATGCCGAGAAATTCGCGCCGCTGCTCGGCCGGCAGGTTCGGGTTGTCGTGCAGGATTTCCGAGAACGAGCGGATCGAGGTGAGCGGCGTGCGCAGCTCGTGGGTGACCGTGGTCAGGAACTCGTCCTTGAGGCGGTCGATCTCCTTGAGGCGCAGATTAAGCGCCCGCAATTCAGCCGAGGTCGTTTCCAATTCGCGCGATTTTTCCTCTAGCTGCCGGCTGTATTCGATGACCTGCGAGGCCTCGTCGAGAATCTTCATCACCTCGTCGATGCCGACATTCTCGCCCTTGACCGCCGAGGCGATCATCACCCGGGCCGAGGCCGAGCCGATGGCGCCGGCGAGAAGGCGCTCGGCGAAGCGGACCAGTTCCGCATCGGCATGGGCGAGCCGGGCGAGGTTGAGCCCGCGCCCCTGGGCGTAGCCGGCGAAAGCCTGCTCGGCCCGGCGCGGGCCGATGAACCGCGCGACCAGTTCGTAGATGTCCTTGAACGACGCGGTGCCGCGCCAGAGCTGCGTGCGGTCGCCGGCGTCGGCCTGCTGGAACACCTCGACAAAGCGCGTCGCCTGGATACGCTCGATGGCGCTTTGCCGGGTGACCAGCGATAGCCCGACATAGAGGCCGAGATTGACGACCATGCTCCAGAACAGCGCGTGCGACAGGGGATCGAACCCGCTCAGTCCGAACAGCGCGTAGGGCTTCAGCCAGGCGATTTCCCACGGGCCGTTGTCGAGAAAGGCCGATGGCAGCCAGCCCGAACGGGCGAAGGACGGCAGGAGAAGCGTGTACAGCCAGACGACAAACCCGGCGCTGAGGCCGGCCAGTGCGCCGATGCGCGTCGCTCCTTTCCAGTAGATGCCGCCGATGATCGCCGGGGTAAATTGCGCCACCGCGGCGAACGACAGCAGCCCGATGCTGACCAGGGCGTAGGAGCCGCCGATGAGATGGAAATAGAGATAGCCGAGCAGGACGACCGTGGCGATGCTGCCGCGCCGGATGGCGATCAGCAGCCGCGTGAGATCGCCGCGCTCGGTCAGCCGCAACCATGGCAGGCGCAGCAGGATCGGCATGACCAGGTCGTTGCACACCATGGTGGACAGCGCGATGGTCTCGACGATCACCATGCCGGTCGCCGCCGACAATCCGCCGATGAAGGCGAGCAGGGCCAGTGCGCCGACGCGCTCGCTCATCGGCAGCGCCAGCACGAGCATGTCGCTGTCGACCGCGCCGGCGGGAAAATGCAGCAATCCGGCGATGGCGAGGGGAATGACGAAAATATTGATCGCGAACAGATAGAGCGGGAACAGCCAGACCGCCTTGCGCAGATGGCGCTCGTCGACGTTCTCGACCACCGAGACCTGGAACTGGCGCGGCAGGAAGAGGATGGCGGCCATCGACAAAAGGGTGAGCGTCACCCAGCCGCCATAACCGGCCCCGCCGGGGCCGGCGAATAGCTTGGCGATGTCCGGGCGGGCGGCGGCGCGCGCGAACAGGTCGCCGAAGCCGTCGAACATCCAGAAGGTGACGAACACGCCGACCGACAGGAAGGCGACCAGCTTGACGATCGATTCGAAGGCGATGGCGGCGACCATACCTTCGTGGCGTTCGGTCGCGTCGATATGCCGGGTGCCGTAGAGCATGGCGAAGGCCGCCATCAGCACGGCGACGTAAAGCGCGGTTTCCTGGAACACCCAGCGCGTCGGGGTTTGCGACGGCATGACGATGTCGGGATAGTTGAGCAGCACGTCGAAGCCGGTCGACACGCCCTTAAGCTGGAGCGCGATATAAGGCATGATGACGATGACGGCGATCACCGTCACCAGCCCGCCGAGAAGCTGGCTCTTGCCGTAGCGCGAGGCGACGAAATCGGCGATCGAGGTGATGCGGTTCTTCTTGCTGATGCGCAGAATCTTGCGCATCAGGTGCCACCACAGGATGGCCACCAGCGTCGGCCCGAGATAGATCGGCAGGAAGTCGATGCCGCTCGACGCCGCCCGTCCGACGCTGCCGAAGAACGTCCACGCCGTGCAGTAAACGGCGATCGACAGGGCGTAGATATAGGGGCTGGCGACGACGCTGCGCCCGGCGTCGGCGCGCTTGTCGCCCCAATAGGCGATGGCGAACAGCAGGCAGAGATAGCCGAAAGCGGCGGTGACGATCAGCCAGGGCTGCATCATGGCGCGTCCCCCGGCGTCAACCGTCGGCGGCGGGCGGTTCGGCGTCGCCGTCGTCGCGGCCGCGCCGCCCCATCGCCAGGGCGAGCAGGCCGATCAGCCCACCCCATGCCGCGAACAGATAGACGAAAAGCAGCGGGATGCCGAAGACCCGCGCCTCGACGCTGAAAATCGCCAGCAGCGGCGGGCTGAAGGCGAAAACGCCGAGCAGGAACAGCGCTATCAGGCGGTCCCCGATCTGCGAGTTTCCCATATCCTTCCTCCCCAGGGCGGTCCGTCCGGCCGCCCGATCGACGACGGCCAAACCCGATATAGCCTATCAGAATTGCATTTGGCGGGTCCTGATCTCCAGCGTCATCCGCGAGGCGCCGAGCAGGTCGTCCAGCGTGCGCAGGCCGCGCTGTTCGAACAGGTCGAGCAGGCGCAGGAAAATCGCCGCCGTGCCCATGGCGTCGCCGGCCGCGCTGTGCCGGCCCGAAATCTCGATGCCGAGCCGCCGGGCGACAGCGTCGAGGCTGTGGTCGGCGAACTCCCCGAACAGAAAGGCGGAGATCAGCAATGTGTCGAGCGGCACGTTGTCGAAGACGACGCCGCTCTCCGCTTCCTTGAGCTTGAGGAATTTGAGGTCGAAGGCCGCATTGTGCGCGACGAGGACGGCATCGGCGACGAAGGCCTTGAATTGCGGCAGGACGACCGATAGCGGCGGCGCGTCGGCGACCATGGCGTCGGTAATGCCGTGGAAGCGGATCGACTGCGACGGGATCGGCCGGCCCGGATTGACCAGGCGGCTGAAGGTCTCGCCGGTGAGAATGCGGCCGTTGACGATGCGGACTGCGCCGATGGCGATGATCTCGTCGCCGTCGGAGGGACGCAGGCCGGTGGTCTCGGTATCGAAGACGACGTAGGTGAGCGCCCGCAACGCGAGCTTGCCTTGCGGTTCCGGCCGGGCGGTGAGGTGCAAGAGATCGAAATCGTAGAACTCGGGGCGCGACGGCAGGTCGGCGTCCGGGCCGGGCGCGAACTGGACCCTGGCCGGTGCCGGCAAGGGGATGCGCAGGATGGCGCGTCCGGGGGCGCTGCCGGACCGGCTCCATAATTCGCTGCCGTGATGTGCGAACACGTCGCGCAAGACGATCGCCCCTGGCGCGCCCGGCAACGGTTCGTCGAGCCAGGCTTCGATCGCGCCGGCAGCAAGCGGCTCGCCGCTCCAGCTGATCTGGACATAAACCCGGCGGTCGCCGAGCAGGGCCTCGATGTCGAGGCCCGGCGCGCCGGTCGCCTTGGCAAGATTGCGCAGTATCCGCTCAAGCGCCAAGGCGAGCGCGTGGCTGTCGCCATGGAGCCAGAGGGGAATGCCGACCATCGTCGTTGTCGGCCCGCCGGTTTCGGCAAGGCGGCGGACAATGCAGCCGAACAGGTCGACCGAATGCACTTCGGCCATCGGCCAATGGCTGCCGCCCATGCTCCGGTAGTCGCGGTCGAGGGTTTCCAGCCGCTCGCTCAATACGCTGCTTTCGCGCAGGACCACCTCGTCGAAGGCCCGCCGGCGGGCCGGATCGAGGTCGGGATAGGCGGCGGCGGTCTCCGCCGCCGCGCGCAGATTGGCCAGCGGCTGGCGCAAACCCTCGGTGGCGTCGCGCAGCAGGGCGTCGCGCCGGCCGAGTTCGGCCAGCTCGCGGGTCACGTCGGCGAAGGTCAGGACATAGCCGCCCGGCCGGCGGTCGGCGTCGCGGACCAGGCTCATGCGGCCGCTGAGCAGGGTGCGCGCATCGACGGTGGCGCAGACCAGCGGCACGGCGCTTTCGCTGGCGGCGGCTTCGGCCATTGGCGCAGCACCGCGGGTCAGGCGTTCGAGGGCATGCAATACCGGCTCGCGCGTCACCAGGTTGAACAGCGAGCGGCCGAGCCCGAGATCGCCGGTCACATGCAGCAAGGCCAGCGCGACGTGGTTATAAAGCAGCACCTGGTGATCGAGGTTGCAGACCATGACGCCTTCGCTGAGGTCGCGCAGGATCGTCTCGAGGCGGCTTTTCTGTTCTTCCAGCCGCGCCGTCGCCGCCGATACGGCGCGGTCGGTTTCGCGGTGTGCAGCGATCAGCTTCTCAGCCAGTTCGGCGATCGCCTCGGGCAGCGGCGCGAGGGCCGGATAGGACGGCCGGGCGACGACGCCGTCGGAGCGCGTTTCGGCGACGAAGCGCGTTTCGGCGGCAAGCGCGGCGGCGGCGCGGAGAAGGCGGAGATCGACCACCAGCCACAGCAAGCCGATGGCGGCGGCGATTGCCGTTACCGCAGCGGAATAGACCAGCACGGCCGCCCGCCCGCCGATGCCGTCGCCGGCGTCGCCGATGGCGAGCAGCAGGACGAACATGCCGATTCCGGCCGCGGCCGCAACGGTCGCCGCGGCGGCAATGCGATGGCGGGGCGCCAGGGCGGCGCGGATCTGGCGGAGGATCGGGGGGCCGGAATCAGGCACGCTTTTCAGCGAGCAAGCGCTGTACGCGGTCAACGAGGTCGCGGGTCGAGAACGGCTTGGTGATGTAATCGTCGGCGCCGAGGGCGAGGCCTTTCTCGCGTTCGACCTCGCGGCTCTTGGCGGTCAGCATGACGATCCGCACGTCCTGCCAGGCGGGGTTGGTGCGGAGCGCCGTCGCCGGCCGCTTGCCATGGGCATACGGGCACGGGCGGGGCCCGTGCTATAAACCGGGCATGGCAACGCTTTATCCCGCTGCGCCCAGCGGCCCGGCGCCGATCGCCGTGTCGGCGATTACCGGCTTTCTCGGCAGCGGCAAGACCACCCTGCTCGGCCGCCTGCTGCGCCACCCCGCCATGGCGCAGACGGCAGTCATCATCAACGAACTCGGCGAAATCCCTCTCGACCATCATCTGGTGCGGGCGATCGAGGGCGAAACGGTGGTGATGGATAGCGGCTGCATCTGCTGCACGGTGCGCGGCGAGCTGGTGCACACGCTGCGCGACCTGCATTTGCGGCGGGTGCGCGGCGACGTGCCCGATTTCCGCCGCGTGGTCATCGAGACGACCGGGCTTGCCGATCCGGCGCCGATCCTCCACACGCTGATCGCCGATCCGGTGTTGCAGGCCTATTACCGGCTCGACGGGGTGATCGCCACGGTCGATGCCGTCCACGGCGACCGGCAGCTCGACACCCACGCCGAATCGGTCAAGCAGGCGGCGGTCGCCGATCGCCTTGTGCTGACCAAGACCGACCTTGCCGATACGGCGACGGTCGCCGCGCTATCGCGACGCCTGGCGCGGCTTAACCCCGGCGCGCTGCTGATCGCGGCGGTGCAGGGCGCGGCCGATCCGGCGCGCCTGTTCGATGCCGGGCTTTACGATCCGGCGACCAAGACCGCAGACGTGCGGAACTGGCTGCGGGCCGAAGCCTATGCGGCGCAGAACCAGGCCGATTCATGCCATGATTACGACCATGACCACACGCATCACGGCCATACGCATCATGGGGGAGATAGCCGCCGGCATGACGACCGCATCCGGGCGCATTGCCTGACGCTAGACGAGCCGGTCGAGTGGGACCGCTTCGCCCTCTGGCTCGGCGCGATCGCGCGCGAGCATGGCGACAACCTGCTGCGGGTGAAGGGCATCCTTAATGTTGCCGGCGAGGAACAGCCGGTGGCGGTTCACGGTGTCCAGCACCTGTTCCACCCACCGGCGCGGCTGCCGGCCTGGCCGGATTCCGACCGGCGCTCGCGCCTCGTGGTGATCGCCCGGGATATCGACCGGCCGACAGTCGAGGGCTGGCTGGCCGAATATCGCGCCGCGCCGAAGCGGCCGGCCGCCGCTCAAAACCTGTAAGCCGCGATCATCTCGCCGAGATAGATATCGCGCGAATTGGCGTCGTTCGATCCGATCGACTGTTTGACCCCGTTCCCGGGACGGCCGGCGGCAAGGACGCCGAGGATGTTGAGATTCTTGATCGGCGTCGTCCACTCGGCATAGACGTCGATTTCATCCATGATCCGGTCGGCGCTGACGTTATCGGTCTGGCTCGGCCGGTCGTAGTTCAGCCGGTAGAGAAGCACGCCGACATTGAGCACCCCGTCGATCGGCGTAACGCGCAGATGAATCTGGTGGGCGTTGAGGTTGGAGTTGGTCCCGACATACTGGCTGTAGATTTCGCCCTGCGACCACGTGCCGATGCCGCGCGGGCCGGTGTTCGAGAACAGGGGGTCCCACGATTTGTCCGTCCGGTCGCCGGGCGCACCGTCGCCGCTGAAATGCGAATAGCGGTAAGAAACGCGCGGCTTGAAGAGCAGATTCGAAAACGTATAGGACGGCTCGCCATGATAGGCGTTAGCGCTGACCCGGCGGTCGGTCCGGTTGTTGCGCTCGATGGCCGCTTCGCCGTGAAGCTTGAAATCGGGAAGCGCGCCAATGAAGGCGCCGCCTAGGCGCACGCTGTAGACGTTGAGGCCCTCGCGGTTGGCCGTTAGCGCCGAACCGTTGCCGCCGTTCCGGAACGAAAAATTGAGCGAGGCGTTGCTGTCGGCGTTATAGACATGGAGCGCGGTGAGGCCGACATACCATTTGCGCGCTTCAAATTCGGTCCGCCCGTGGTCGTCGTGGTCGGATTCGAACCATTCGACATTGACGCCGTAAAGACTGGTTTCGGCACCATCCTGACGGCGCAGCAGGCTTTGGTTGGTGCGGTTCTTCAGATGGAAGAAATCGGCGCGCACTGGGTCGGTGTTGAGCTTGAAGACGAGGGTGTTCTCGAACGCCGACCGCGGCCCGAGGTAGTAGGCGGCGCGGCCGACGCCGTCCACCGTGCCGTCGGTGACCAGGAACCCGTCGCCGACGGTGAACGACTGGTAACCGCCGGACACGTCGATCGCGTCGTTGCCCCAGAGCGGGAACATATTGCCCGATTTCCAGCCGAGGAACGCGTCTTCGAGCGCGACGTGACTCGGCTGGTTGGTGGTGCCCGAGGTCGCTTGCGCCTCGCCCTGGCCGCGCGTCGCGGCGCCGACGAAGCTGAGGCCGCCATAGATCGTGCCACTGTCGCCGGCGTCGTACTCGACGCCGACCAGCGGCTTGAGGAAGCCCTCCGTCCAGCTACGGCCGCCGCGGCGTTCGCCGCTGATCAGGCTGACGCTGCCGACGCCGAAATTGGCGTTACGCACCGATTGCAGGCTGAAACCCGCGGTCAGCGTCAGGTCGATCTTGAGTCCGCCCTGTTCGTAGAGTTTCCACGATGGGGCTTTCTCGTTTTCGTCGGCGTGGGCGGGGCTGACGGTCATGACATACGCGCAGATGAGCGCCACGACCGAAATTCGGCCGCACCGGACTGGGTACATCATGTGGATTGAGCTCCTTGGGTGTTGTCCGGTTGCTCAAGAACCGGATCGATGTTGATGCGACTTTGAGGCGGCGTTTTATGCGTGTCAATGGGCGCCGCGATTGGCGGCGTTCGTTGCCGAATCGATGGGCGGAATCGCGGTTAGAAATACGGCGGATGCCGTTCGCGTAAGCAGAATTCGACTTTCGGCGACGATGCGGCGTTGCGTTGTTACGCGTCGGTGGGGTAGAACCTGCCCTTTCCCGCTTTCCCCGGCCCCAACTCCAAGGAACGCCGCATGCCCGCCTATCAGTACATCTATGTGATGAAGGGCCTCGCCAAGATTTTTCCCGGCGGCCGCAAGGTGCTGGAGGATATCTGGCTGTCCTTCCTGCCCGGAGCCAAAATCGGCGTGCTCGGCCTCAACGGCTCAGGCAAGTCGACGCTGCTGCGCGTCATGGCCGGGCTCGACAAGGATTTCGCCGGCGAGGCGTGGGCGGCGGAAGGGGTGAGCGTCGGCCTGCTGTCGCAGGAGCCGCAGCTCGACGCCAAGAAGACCGTGCAGGAAAACATCGTCGAAGGGCTTGGCCCGCTAAAGGCGATGGTCGACCGGTTCGAGGAGGTAAGCGCCCAACTCGGCGAGGTGACCGACGACGACGAGATGAACGCGCTGCTCGCCGAACAGGCGGAGCTGCAGGAGAAGATCGAGGCCGCCGGCGCGTGGGAGCTGCAACGCACCATCGACATCGCGATGGATGCGCTGCGCTGCCCGCCGGGCGACGCTGAGGTGACCAAGCTGTCGGGCGGCGAGCGGCGGCGGGTCGCCTTGTGCCGTTTGCTCCTTCAGAAGCCTGACCTGCTGCTGCTCGACGAGCCAACCAATCATCTCGACGCCGAATCGGTCGCCTGGCTGGAGCGCTTTCTCCACGACTATCCCGGCACGGTCGTCGCCGTGACCCACGACCGCTATTTTCTCGACAATGTGGCGGGATGGATTCTCGAACTCGACCGCGGCAAGGGCATCCCGTGGGAAGGCAATTATTCGTCCTGGCTCGAACAGAAGCAAAAGCGCCTCGTCCAGGAGGAAAAGCAGGAAACCGCGCGCCAGCGCACGCTGGAACGCGAGCTCGAATGGATCCGCCAGAGCCCGCGCGCCCGCCAGGCGAAGTCGAAGGCGCGGATCAGCGCCTATGAAACGCTGGTCGCCGAAGAGCGCGCCCGCGCGTCCGAGTCGGTGCAGATCCAAATCGCGCCGGGGCCGCGCCTCGGCAACCTCGTGATCGACGCCCAGGGCCTGCGCAAAGGCTACGGCAACAATCTCCTGATCGAGGATTTATCGTTTCGCCTGCCGCCCGGCGGCATTGTCGGCGTGATTGGTCCCAATGGCGCCGGCAAGACGACCCTGTTCCGTATGATCGTCGACCAGGAAAAACCCGATAACGGCGTGCTGAAGATCGGCGAGACGGTGAAGCTCGGCTATGTCGACCAGTCGCGCGACACGCTCGCCGCCGACAAGAACGTGTGGGAAGAGATTTCCGGCGGCCACGAGGATATCGAGATCGGGAACCGCAAGGTGCCGAGCCGCGCCTATGTTGCGTCGTTCAACTTCAAGGGCTCCGACCAGCAGAAGAAGGTCGGCGTGTTGTCGGGCGGCGAACGCAATCGCGTCCATCTCGCCAAGATGCTGAAGTCGGGGGGCAATCTTTTGCTGCTCGACGAGCCGACCAACGACCTCGACATCGATACGCTGCGCGCGCTCGAAGAGGCGCTGCTCGGTTTTTCCGGCTGCCTGATGGTGATCAGCCACGATCGCTGGTTCCTCGACCGCATCGCCACCCATATCCTCGCCTTCGAAGGCGACAGCCGGACGGTGTGGTTCGAGGGCAACTACCAGGATTACGAGGCCGACCGCAAACGCCGCCTCGGCGCCGAGGCGGACCAGCCGCATCGCATCAAGTTCAAGCCGCTGACGCGCGGATAGGAACGGGGCCGGCGTTCGCTGCGCCTTAACCTCGGCCGGCCTTACTTCGGCTTGGCGCCGGTCTTCTCGCGCAGGATCTGGAGCAGCGCCTCGACCTTGCCGCCGCCGCGCTGAATGACGGCCGAGAATTCGTCGCGCTGGGTCACCAGCATGCTGACATTCTCGAACAGCAGGTCGACGATCTTGAAATTCGGGCTGTTGCGCCTGATGCGGCAATCGACCTTGATCGGCGGCTGATTGGGCAGGATTCCTTCGGCGAAGACGAAGACATCGCCTTCGCTGCCGGCGCGCGTGCCGAGAACCCTGAGCTGGGCTTGCGAGAAGTCGTTGAAGCGCGAGGAATAGATCTGGACGATCAGATCCTCGAACAGCTTCTGGTATTCGGCCATCTGCTCCTCGGTCGCCAGCCGCCGATAGCGGCCGATCACGAACTGGGCGATCCACGGAACGTCGAACGATTGATTGAGGAGCGCGCGGAACCGCCGCGCCCGCTCATCGGGCGAGATATTGGGCGTGTTGATGTCGGCGAGGGCGCGCTCGAACAGCCTGGCGACAAAATCGCCTGCTTCGGGCACGGCAGCGCCCGGCGCCTGGGCCCATACGCTGCGCGCGGACAGCCCGAAGCCGGCCAATAAGGCCGATCCCGACAGGGCAAGAATGAACCGGCGGCGCAGCATCGCTTACTGCTGGGGCGAAGCGGCTTGCGTGCTAACCGGAGCGGACTCGCCCGACAGACTCGGAGCGGGGAAATTGGATCCCGGCGCGCCGTTGCGGATCTCGTTGGCCCGGCGTTGGCGATAGACGCTGCGGATGGTGGCGTAGAAATCGACGGAATTCTTGCGCAGATCCTCGATCGTATCGATGTTGCGCGCGCGCGCATCGATGGCGGTCACGCCGCTGCGCACGGTGGGCAGGATGGTATCCCGGTCGGCCCGGCGGGCGACGATATTGACCGGATCGGCGATGAAATCGACGGCGAGGCCGAGGGCGTCGCGCGGGTTCGACGGCCCGAAGACCGGCAGCACCAGATAGGGCCCGTCGGGCAGGCCGAGGGTGGTGGCGAAGGTCTGGCCGGCGTCCTCTTCGTGGG
>JACQAF010000193.1 GCA_016195145.1 Rhodospirillales bacterium | reverse complement strand
TCGAGCTTGCCGCGCCGTTCGACATAGACCTTGTGCGCGCCGTTGACCATGATGTCGGTCACCGTCTCGTCGGCCAGCAGCGATTCGAGCGGCCCGAGGCCGAGCATATCGTCGAGCAAAATCGTCACCAGATCGCGCTGCTCGGCGAGGTTCAGCTGGATTCTTCGCTCGGCAAGAATCTCGCCGACAATGTCGGCGATCTGGCCGGCGAGTTCCTTGCGCGGCAGCTTCGAGGCGACCGCAATGTCCATGCGCTCCATTAGCAGCGGCTGAACCTGCACGCGCGTCTCTTCAAGTCGGCTGCGCCCGATCGGTGCAGATGCTTCCTCGGTGCGGGCCGGCGCCGGCGTTTCACGCCCGCGGGCGAATGTGGCGTTGATCAGCGCCGTCACCAGGTCGCGCTGGCTTAACGGCTCAAGCGCCAGTTGCGCCGCGGCGAGATGATCGGCGACGATTTCGCCGATCCGCCGCGCGATCGCGACGCGCGGCATGCCGGCAATCGCGCCGGGCTCCAGCGCCGCAAAGACCGCCGGCTCGATGCGCTGGCGCAACTCGGCAAGCGACGCACCGCCGTCGTTCGGCAATGCAGCCGGCGAAGCGGGGGCGTCGGCAAGGCGGCCTTCGGGCATGGCGTTTACCCCAGCCACCGCCGCCAGAACGGCAGCGGCGGCGCTTTCACGCCGGCAAGTGCTGCCCCAAGCTTGCGCAGCGCCGGTATGACGTCCTTGCCGCCCCCTGCGCGCGCAACCGGCTGGCCGGCATTGGCGGCGCGGCTAAACGCCTTCGGATCAAAGGGAATGACATAATCGATCTTGCGGCCGAGGCCGCGGGCGAAATCTCCTTCGGCGACCGGCGTCTTGCGCTCCGCCATGGTGCGGTTGGCGACGATTGATACCCGCGCCGTCGGTGCAACCTGGCCAGCGAGCCGCGTCAATCGTACGCTATCGCGCAAACCGGCGAGCGAGAGATCGGTGACCACGACGATATCGTTGGCCGCGCCCAGCAGATCGTGCGCGTCAGCGACAGACGTGCGCGGCAGCTCGACGACGACGAGATCGAAACGCAACCGTAGTTTTTCCATCAGCAGCGCCGCCGCGCCCGCCGTGACGGTCAGCGGCGTGTCGAGCGATTCCTCGGCCCCCAGGATCATCAGGCGTTCGCCGGCGCGAATCATCGCCCGGTCGAGCAACAGATCGTCGACGCGCTCCGGCGTCGCCAGCGCTTCGCGAAACCCGCCATTTGGCTCCAGATCGAAGGCCAGCGCTGCGGTGCCGAATTGCAGATCGAAATCGACCAGCACCGTACGACGCCTCAGATCATGGGCGACTGTCCACGCCGCGTTGGCAGCGACGGTCGACGCCCCGACCCCGCCGCGCGCGCCGATGAAAACCGCCGCCCGGCCGCTGCGAACCGTCTCGGCCCCGGGCCCCGCCGGTTTCTCGGTCCGTGCAATCGCCGCCTCGACGGCTTCGGCGGTTACAGGCTTCAACAAGTAATCCGACGCCCCGGCCGCCAAAAGATCGCGGTAAAGGCGCATATCGTTGACGGCACCAAGGGCGACAATCCGGCTTTGGCCCTTGGTCATGTCGGCCATTGCCGCCAGATCGGCCAACGGCTCTTGCGAACCGGCGAGATCGACCAGCAAAATCTTCGGTGGCGGGATGACGGCAAGGGTCCGAATGGCCGCCATCGAATCTCCGCATTGAACGGCCGAGGCAGCCCATCCGCGAGCCGCCGATACGCGACCGACGATTTCGGCGGTCACGTCGTCGCAGACAAACGCGACGAACACGTCGGATTCGTCGGCCAGCTGAACCTTGCCGGCATTCGGGCCGAGCAGTGTCGAGAATTTTGCGATATGCGCCGTCATGGCGTTGCTCCTTTCGCCGGCGGCGGTACGGCCATCGGCATGAATACAGGCGGCGGGGCGGCGGTCTCTTTTTTCCCCGCCTCGCCCTTGCGGTAACGCTGGATGCCGAGCACCGCGGCCTCGCCGTCGGCGGGCCCCATGTCGCGGCCGCGCACCAGATCGGCCGGATCGGCAATCATCAGGCCGAAATTCGCCTCGCTGGCGCAGCCGAAATTGCTCGATGGCCGGTTGTTGAAATCGGCTGCCCCCGGCTTGCGCCAGTCGGGGCATTCCGGCGCCGTCACGATATAACGGGCGAACAGCACGGTTGCCGTCGCCGGATCGGCGATAAGATCGGGCGGCAGGGCAGCGGCGGTTTCATCCACCGCCACGATCGGCGCGCCCTGCCGCGCAAGATAGGCGGAAAGCAACGCCGCCCGCCGTTCGGCCAGCGGCGCCGCAACGCCCGCCCGCGCCGCAATCACGTGTTGACGCCCCGACGGCTCGCGCCCGACATTGCGCAAGCGCGCTTCAAGGCGCGGCAATTCGCCGGGCGCAAGATCGACTGTTCCGGGCACGAAGCGGACATGATGAACATAAATCACCCGTTCGACTTGATTGGCCTTCGCGTCGCCGGGCGACGCTTTGGGCGTGGCCGAACAGGCCGCAAGCAGCAACGCCACGGCGCCAATCGCCAGAACATGAAGCCGCGGACAAGGACGTCTGATGCGGAGCACGATCGTCTCCCTATTCCAGAATGAATCCGACCGGCCCGATCAACCGCCGGCCGGGCGATATGGGATTGCCGGTCCGCTGCTTGCCGGATTGTTCGCTATAATTTCGGCCGAGCAGAATGCGCTCGGCGTCGTTCGGCGGAATCAGGCCGTCGGTCGGCGCATGAAGCGCACGGGCGCTCGACACCGGCCGCACGACATAGGGCGTGACGATGATGACCAGCTCGGTCTCGCCGCGCTTGAACGTGTCGGAGCGGAACAGCGTGCCGAGCACCGGCAGGTCGCCGAGCCCCGGAAGTTTCTTGATGTCGTGGTCAAGATCGCTTTTCAGCAGGCCGGCGATGGCGAAGCTCTGGCCGCTGCCGAGCTCGACCGTCGTTTCGGCCCGGCGCGTAGTCAACGCCGGAATAACGAAGTTGTTGATGGTGATCGAGCCGTTTGAGGTGAGCTCGCTGACCTCGGGATTGACCCGTAAATTGATCCGATCGCCGTCGATCAGGGTCGGCGTGAAACCGAGGCTGACGCCGAAGCGCTTGAACTCGATAGTGACGACGTTGTTGCCCTGCGGCACCGGGATCGGGAACTCGCCGCCGGCGAGGAAGCTCGCCGTCTCGCCGCTGAGTGCGGTCAGGTTCGGTTCGGCGAGAACGGTCAGCAGCCCTTCGTTGGCCAGGGCGTCCACTAGGACGTTGAGATTGAGCCGCCCCTGCCGGACGCCGCCGAAAACGTTGTTATTATTGCTTCGTCGGGTGAGAAAGCTGCCGCCCGAGACAACCGGATTTCCGGTCGCAAGGCCGAGCAGAAACCCGCCGCTCGAAAACAGGCTTTCCCAGTTGAAGCCGAACTGTTTGATGACGCGCCGCGACACCTCGGCGACGCGCACCCGCAGATTAACCTGGCTCGGCGCGTCGACGCGCAGCCGGTTGATTACCCCCCCTTCGCCGGGCGCGAAGCGCGCGGCGAGACGCCGGATGTCCTCGGCGTGACCGGCCGAGG
>JACQAF010000190.1 GCA_016195145.1 Rhodospirillales bacterium | reverse complement strand
CTGCGACCCGGCGTGCCAGGCGTGCGGCATCGCTTCGGCGGCGGCTTCGGTATAACCCTGGATGGCGCCGAAGCGCATATCGATGCCGGGGGAGACGACCAGCCGGTCATAGGGCAGCGTCTGTCCGCCGGCAAGGCGTACGGTCTTCCCGGCGGGGTCGATGGCGGTAACGGTGTCGCGAATTACTCGCGCCCCGTGTTTTTCGCTGAGCGCCCGGTAATCATGGGCGATGTCGTCGATCTTCTTGAACCCGGCCAACACGTAGTTGCTGAACGGGCAGGTGTGGAAGATCGATTTGGGCTCGACCAGCGTAACCTCGATCGCCGGGTCGAGACGGCGCAGGTATCTGGCCGCGGTCGCTCCGCCGAAGCCGCCGCCGATGACGACGACACGACCCTTTGTGGGCGCTTCGGCGGTGGCGCAGGCGCCAAGGCCGAACGCAGTGGCGGTGGCACCCGCGAGGGCGGCGAAGCGGCGGCGGGACAGCGTCATTTTATCGTGCATGGTCTGGCCTCCCTATTTCCAGTTGGCCGCGATTTCGCGGGCGACTCCGTCGATTTCGGCGTCGGTATAGCCTTTGGCGATGCGGTTCATCACCGTCGCCGGCCGCTGATCGGCGCGAAAGGCGCGCAGCGCCTCGGCGATCGATGCGGCCGAGCGCCCGTATAAGGGCGGGATCGTGGCCGGGCTGCGGCCCTCCGGCCCATGGCAGCCGGCGCAGGAAATGCTAAGCAATTGCGGATTGGCGTTCTGGGCATGGCTTGCCGGGGCGGCGAAAGAAACGGCAATAATGGCCGCACCGATGAACACGGTTAGGTTGTGCACTGTCATGGGGACCCTCCCTGTCGTTGCCAGATTATCCTGCTTGGTTATCTCGTTGGCTAGGGTAGAAAAAACATACTATAATTTTCTAATATAACGAAGCTGGTGTAAGGCCGAAAGAGTTCTAGACTGTCGTCATTCCGATGAAAATCGATCTGTTCCTCGAATTTGCGTCGCCGCCGCGCCTAGGCCAAAGCTGCGATCTTGGCGAGATCGTCGAAGAAAATATCGCGCTGGTGCGGGCGGCCGACACCGCCGGCTTCGACGGCGTGTGGATCGCCGAGCATCATTTTCTCGGCGACTATTCGAACGCGGCCTGCCCGGATATGCTGCTCGCCGCGATGGCGCGCGAGACGCGCCGCATCGAACTCGGTTTCGGTATTGTACCGTTGTCGATTCACGATCCGGTGCGCGTCGCCGAACGGCTGGCGACGCTCGATCTATTGTCGCATGGCCGCGCCATGTGGGGGGCCGGGCGCGGCGTAACCCAGACCGAATTGGCCGGCTTTGGCATCCCATCGGGCGAAACGCGGGCGCGCATGGAGACGAATCTGTCGGCGCTGCGCGACATCCTGCGGACCGGCGAGGTGGTACGCGGCGAGGCGCGCTATGCCCTGCGGCCGACGCCCGATCCGCGCCTCGCCCGCGGCTGGCTTGCGGCGGTAAGCCCGGAAAGCTTCGATTTTGCTGCTGAGCAGGGCCTCGATGTGCTCGCCGGGCCGTTCAAGCCGTGGCCGATGGTGGCCGCCGATCTCGCGCGCTATCGCGCCCGGCGGCCGGAAGGGAAAACCTCGTATACGCTCGCTGCATTCTGCGATACCGATAAATCGCGCGCCCGGTCGCTGGCCGGGCCGGGCATCGTCTGGGCGTTCCGCCGGATTTTCGAACTGACCCGGCCGCTCGTGCGCGGCCAGCTCGAAGGATACGAAGACTATGCGCGCTTTCGCTGGGTCGCGCCCTTGCTCGAAAAGGCGCTGAGCGTGCCGGTGCTCGAGACGCTGGGTTTTTCGGCGATCGGCGATCCCGACCATTTGCGCCGCCGCTTCGATGCGCTGGCCGGCAGCGGCCTCGACCGGGTAAGCCTCGTGCTGGGTGGCGGCGATCTGCCGCAGGCCGATCTCCTGCGTTCGCTCGATCTGATCGCCGAGAAGGTTTTGCCGCATTTTGCCCATGCGGCGACACCCGGCCCGGCGGCGGTACTCGCATGAGCGCGCCGCTCGACCGGCTTGCGGCGGCGGGCGCCGATTACGAGCGACGCGCGTAATGCTGCAAGAAGTGCGCGAGGAGGCTGGCCACGGCCTGATGTTCCTCGATGCGATCGAGCGCGCCGGGCTCGGCGGCATCGATCTCCTCGGGCCGACACGATTTCTCACCTGGACGGCGCTGCGCCTGCGGCCCGACGGGGCCGCCTTCTGGGCGATGACGTTTGTCGGCGAGGCGGTGACCGACGCTTTGGCGACCCGGGCGTTGCGCCAGGGCGAGGCGATCTGCCCGGTGGCGCGGCAGATCCTCTGGCTCCACCATCGCGACGAGGCGCGCCATATCGCGGCGGCGCGGCGATTTCTCGCCGAACGCCTGCCGGCGATGGGGCCGGCGGCGCGCGCCGCCCTGCCGCTGGTCGTGCGCGGCCTGATGCGGCTGTTTCTCAACGCGACGCTTTATCCGACCCCGGCGAGCCTGGCGACGCTCGGCCTTCCGGATTCGGCGCGCGCGGCTGCTGCTGCCCGCGCCTGTCCGCAGCGCCGGGCCTTCGTCGCCGCCTGCGTACGGCCGGCGCTCTCGACCCTCGCCGATCTCGGCCTGACCCCGACGCCTGCTACCGCGTGACCGCCGATCCCCTGTTTTTCGGCGGCGAGATTTTTTGCCGGCGCGGCTACCCGAAGACCCATCCGCTCGGTATCGCCCGCGTCGCGGCGGTGATCGATCTGTGCGAGCGTCTCGACTGGCTGCCCGCCGGGCGTTATGTCGAAAGTCCGATGGCGAGCGAGGCCGAACTCGCCCGCTTCCATGATCCCGCCTATATCGCCGCCCTGCGCCGAGCCCAGCGCGACAAGCGGGTGCCGGTCGAGATCCGCGAACGCTACGCCATAGGCACGCTTGAAAACCCCTGGTTCGAGACTGTCTACGACCGCGCGGCGTTCTGTTGCGGCGGGGCGATCGCCGCGGCGCGGCATGTCGCGGCCGGCGGCACGGCCTATTATCCGGCGGGCGGGACGCATCACGGGCGGCGCGACCGGGCGAGCGGCTTCTGCTATTTCAACGATCCGGTGCTGGCGATCTACGCGCTGCTCGACGCCGGCCTCGGGCGCGTGTTCTACGCCGATATCGACGGTCATCACGGCGACGGGGTCGAGCTGGCGTTTGCTGGCGATCCGCGGGTGTTCATGGTGTCGGTGCACGAGGCCGGGCGCTGGCCCAACACCGGGGGCTTGGCCGACCGCGCCGGCGGCAACGCGCGCAACCTGCCGGTGCCGGCCGGGTTCAACGACAGCGAGATGGATTTGGCGATCGACGAGGCGTTCCTGCCGCTCGCCCGGCGTTTCGCGCCCGACGCGGTGGTCGTCACCTGCGGGGCCGATGCGCTGGCCGAGGACCCGCTGACCCGCCTGTCGCTGTCGAACGGGGCGCTGTGGCGGGCGGTGGCGCGGCTGGCCGGGCTTGCGCCACGAACGCTGATCCTCGGCGGCGGTGGGTATAATCCGTGGGCGACGGCGCGCTGCTGGGCCGGCGTCTGGGCGACGCTCAACCGCTATCCCATCCCGGACCGCCTGCCGCCGGCGGCCGAAGAGGTCTTGCGCGGCCTCGACTGGAACTTCGAGGACCTCGAAGACGAGGGCCGGCCCGAGCGGTGGTTCACCACGCTTGCCGACCCGCCGCGGCCGGGCCCGGTCCGCGACCCGGTGCGCGCCGCCGTGGCGGCTGTCCTGCTGGCCTGATTTCCGGCTGACGATAGGCCGGCGACAGGGCGGATACGATTTCGGTATTGGGGGCCTCAACTCAGTCGTGCTACCCTTATATTAGAATTATTGAATAATCGCGCCGGACACCGCGCCGAATGGGGAAACGGGGATGAATTGGCTCGACAGAATCGCCGGAATCGAGGCGCTTGAGGACGTACCCTTCGATCCTGCGCTGGTTTCGGCCTGCGAAGGCGGGGCGCACGCGGTCGCCGGGCGGCCGATCCGGTTTTCGACCCCGACCTTCAAGGAATATACCGGCGGGGAGATCGAGGGCTGCGGCAAGAACAGTTTTCCGGCCTTCTCGATCACCGCCGGGGCTTGCGGCCTCAATTGCGACCACTGTCAGGCGAAAATCCTCGAGCCGATGATCCCGGCGACGACGCCCGAGATGCTCGAACAGAAGGTGCGCGATCTGGTCCTGCTGCAGGACTTGCAGGGCTTTCTGCTGTCGGGCGGGTCGAACAAGCGCAACGAGGTGCCCTACGAGCGCTATTACCCGACGGTCGAGAAGCTCAAGCGCGAATTTCCCCATCTCAAGATCGCAATGCATACCGCGCTGCTCGACGAGCGGCGGGCCCGGCTGATGGAATCGGCGGGCGTCGATACGGCGATGATGGACGTGATCGGCAGCGACGAGACAATCCGCGACGTTTACAAGCTCGACCGGCCGGTCGCCGATTTCGAGGCGACGCTCGCCGCCCTGTGCACGACGAAAATGGAGATCGTGCCGCATATCGTCATCGGCCTGCATTACGGCCGCATCCTCGGCGAATACAATGCGCTCGACATCGTGTCGCGGCACGGGGTCACCGCCCTGGTGCTGGTAATTGTCATGCCGTTTTACGCCAAGGCGGGCACGTTCATGACCCCCGATGCGCACGCGGTCGGACGGCTGTTCCTCGACGCCCGCCGCCGCCTGCCCGACAAGCAGGTCTTGCTCGGCTGTGCCCGCCCGGCCGGCCTGCACAAGCGGGCGGTCGATGCCTATGCGGTGATGGCGGGGCTCGACGGCATCGCCTTTCCGGCTGACGGCGCGGTCGCCGTGGCGCGCGAGGTCGGCCGCCCGGTCGATCAGGCGCATGCCTGCTGCTCGATCAAGGTCGGCGGCTCGATCAGCTTCAAGGCGGGTTGCGCCGCATGATGGGGCCGGACGTCCTCATCGTCGGGCTGGGCCCGGCGGGGGCCGCGGCGGCGGAAGCGGCGGCGCGCGCCGGCGTGCGCGTTCTTGCTGTCGACCGGCGAACCGAGGCAGGGCGGCCGGTCCAGTGCGCCGAGTTCGTGCCCGGCATGCTCGATCAGGAACTGGGCGCGCTCGACACGGTCACCAACCAGCGCATCGGCCGCATGGAAACCTTCCTCGAGGATGCGTCCGGCGACGCGACCCCCGATTTCAAGGGCCGGATGATCGACCGCGCCGCGTTCGATGCGACGCTCGTCGCCCGCGCTGTCGCCGCCGGGGCCGAATGCCGGTTCGGGGCGCCGCTGCGCGCCCTCGATGCAACGGGCACGGCGACGCTCGCCGACGGAACCAGGCTGGCGCCGCACATTGTTGTCGGCGCCGACGGGCCGCGCTCCCCATGCGGACGCGCCATCGGCAGCGTCAATCGCGAGCTGGTCGAGACGCGCCAGGTCCGCGTCCGGCTGCTGCGCCCGCACGACGCGACAGATATTTTCCTCTCGGCTGAGATTCCCGGCGGTTATGCGTGGCTGTTCCCGCAAGGGGACGAGGCCAATCTCGGCATCGGCGCCAATCCCGCTGCGCGGGCTCGGCTCAAGCCGTTGCTCGACGGGCTGCATGCCCGGCTGGCCGACGAAGGCCGGGTCGGGCGCGACGTTCTCGGCTTTACCGGCGGCGCGATTCCGGTCGGCGGGCTCGTACGGTTGACCGGGCGGCTGGGCGAGGTGCCGGTGCTGCTGGCCGGCGATGCGGGCGGGCTCGCCAACCCGGTCACCGGGGCCGGCATCGCGGCGGCGGTGCAGACGGGGCGGCTGGCCGGCCGGGCGGCGACGGCATGGCTTGCCGGCGCGGCAGCGGCGCTGGATGATTACTCGGAAGAAGTGGAAGAGGTGTTCGGGCCGGCCTTGGTCCGGGCGCTGCGTCGCCGGCGCGATCTGCTGGCGCGCTACGCCGAGGGCGGGCCGGACCGCGCAGCCCTGCGCCGTGGCTGGATTGCTTATCCCGAATACTGGGCGGCATAAGGGAAGGAAAATACGTTATGGGTTGCGTCAAGAACGAGAATCTGCCGGTCGATAACGGGTCCGCCGGGCTCGATTTCAATCCGCGCGAGATGATGCAGCCGCGAACGCCGGCGGCCATCCCGCCCGAGATGCGTAACGGCGGCCGGGTCAAGGCGAACGATGTGCCGCCGACCGGCGTCTACGTTCCCAACTACAATACCCTGACGCCGCATATGCGCAGCCCCGAATACGTGCAGATGTCGACCGCGGCGGCGATCACGCTCGGCATCATGAAGGGCAACATGTATCGCTGCGCCTGCACGCGCTGCCTCAACCTGCTGCTCTCCTACCCCGAGGGTTGCCGCGCCAACTGCGCCTATTGCGGGCTCGCCCGGCATCGCGAGGCGGAGCGCGATTACGCCGACCGCAACTTCATCCGCGTCGACTGGCCGGCGGTGCCGATGGCGCAGGTGGCCGATATCGTCGCCCGCGACGGCGACAAGACGCCGTTCCACCGCATGTGCATCAGCATGATCACCCATCCGAACTCGGATGAGGACACGAAAACGGTCCTCAAGATATGGACCGACCGGGTGTCGCCCGAGACGGTGCCGGTCTCGATCCTGTCCAACCCGACGACGATGACACGGGCCGACGTGCAGGCGCTCAAGGATCTCGGCGCCGATATCTTCACCGTGGCGCTCGACGCCTGCACGCCCGAGCTTTTTGACCGCACGCGCGGCCGCGGCGTCCAGTCGCCGCATAGCTGGCGCAAATACTGGGAGATTCTCGAAGACGCGCGCGACATCTTCGGGCCGGAAAAGATCGGCATGCACCTGATCGTCGGCATGGGCGAAACCGAATACGAATGCTTGACCCAGGTGCAGGCGATCAAGGATCGCGGCGGCCACAGCCACATGTTCTGCTTCTTCCCCGAGAAAGGGTCGCTGATGGATCACCTGCCGGCGACGCCGCGCGACCAGTGGCGGCGCGTACAGATAGCGCGCTACCTGATCGATTACATGGGCGTGCGCATCGAACATATGGGCTTCGACGAGCATGGCCGGGTGACCGATTTCGGCCTGCCGTCGGCCGAGTTCGACGCCATCGTCGATTCCGGTATCCCCTTCCGCACCTCGGGCTGCCCCGGCAAGTTCCGCGACGACGTGTCCGCGTGCGACCGCCCGTACGGCGATTCCCCTCCGAGCAATATCGCGAGCTTTCCGTTCCAGCCCAATCGGCGCGATATCGGCGGGATTCGCCGCCAGCTGCGCATCGTCGAGCGCAG
>JACQAF010000192.1 GCA_016195145.1 Rhodospirillales bacterium | reverse complement strand
AAAGATCCGCTTGTCCACCAGCTTCCGGTCCAGATTGATCTCCATGTTGCCCGTCCCCTTGAACTCCTCAAAAATCACGTCGTCCATGCGGCTGCCCGTGTCGATCAACGCCGTCGCGATGATCGTTAAACTCCCGCCTTCTTCCACGTTGCGCGCCGCCGCAAAAAATCGCCGCGGCCGCTGCAACGCATTGGCATCAATTCCTCCCGACAACACTCGCCCCGACGGCGGCGTCGTCGTGTTGTACGCCCGCGCCAGCCGCGTAATCGAATCCAACAGGATTACCACGTCCTTCTTGTGCTCCACCAACCGCTTGGCCTTCTCGATCACCATTTCCGCCACTTGAACGTGACGCGATGCCGGTTCGTCGAAGGTCGAAGACACAACCTCGCCCTTCACCGAGCGGACCATGTCGGTGACTTCCTCCGGCCGCTCATCGATGAGAAGGACGATCAGATAGACATCGGGGTGGTTATGGGCGATCGAGTGGGCGACGTTTTGCAGCATCACCGTCTTGCCGGTGCGCGGCGGCGCGATGATCAGCGCCCGCTGGCCTTTGCCAAGCGGGGCGATGAGATCGATGATCCGGCTGGTGATGTCGCGCTTGGTCGATGGGTGATTGCTTTTATCGACGACCTTGACAGCGCTGAGTTTACCCTTGATCGCCGGCGCGTCCTCGTCGCCTTGCGGCCGGCGCGATGTCTTCGCCGGCGCCGGCGCGGCTGCGGGGGCTTCCGCCGCAGCGCCATTTTCGTCGGTGATTTCGAGGCGCAGGCGCTGTTCGGGATAAAGCGGCGTCAGATTGTCGAAGTTAATCCGGTGGCGCGCCGTTTCGGGGTTGTCGAAATTGATCGTACGCACATTGGTCAGGGCGAAATAGCGTTCGCCGTCCTTGGGCGCGCGGATCTGGCCCTCGACCGTATCGCCGGTCCGCAAGCCGTGGCGGCGGACATGGCTCGGCGAGACATAGATATCGTCCGGCCCCGGCAGATAGTTTGCTTCCGGGCTGCGCAAGAAACCGAACCCGTCAGAGAGGATTTCAAGCACGCCATCGCCGTATATGGCGATGTCGTTTTCGGCCAGCTGCTTGAGGATCGCGAACATCATGTCCTGTTTGCGCAGGGCAGAAGCGTTCTCGATCTGCAGCTCTTCGGCATACGCCAGCAATTCGGCAGGGGTTTTGCGCTTGAGTTCCTGGAGGTTCATGGGTGTGTAGGATAAGGGGGTTAAGGGCTGCGGGCCGTAAGGAAATGCCGGGGGAAATCGAACCCGACTGATGGGGCGGGCTTGCGGGGAAGCAGGACCGGAAAACCGACCCGCAGTCTTGAAATTTGCTTGCACCAACCCCCTGACGGGGCGTTATCGCTTCGGTTTTTGGCGGAGATTGGCTGGCTGCTACCGAAACTGGTGCAGGCCTTCGGTCGCCCTTGAATGGGCGATCCGGCAAAAGAATTAGCTAACCGTTACCGACAAGTCAAGTCGTCGGAAACGCCGGGCCTCAATCTGCAACGACTTAGATCAAAATTAACGAATTAAAACAACCCCATTAAGGGACCATTAAGGCTACTCCGGTTATTAATTCAGCAGTGCATATCGCTTTCTACGTACCCCGCTGTCGTCCCTCAAAAACCGGGAGAAGAACCGTGAAGCATTCTTTTTCATCTGCGCTCAAGTTTTTTGCTGTCCTGGCCGTTGCCGCATCGCCAGCATTCGCCGCCGAACCCGGCGTTTCGGCCGATAAGATTATCTTCGGCCAAGCCACCGCCCTCGAGGGGCCGGCAGCGGCGTTGGGGCAAGGGATGCGTGAAGGCATCCTGGCCGCATTCGCCGAGGCCAATCGCGCTGGCGGCGTCAAGGGCCGCAAGCTTGAGCTGATCTCGCGCGACGATGGCTACGAGCCCAACAAGTCGATCGAGGCGACCAAGCAGCTTCTGAACGACGACAAGGTGTTCGCCCTTGTCGGCCCAGTTGGCACACCGACCTCGGCCGCAGCGCAGCCGATTACCGCCGAAGCGGGAGTGCCGTTTATCGGGCCGTTCACCGGGGCGGAATTTCTCCGCAATCCCTATAAGCCGAACGTCGTCAACGTTCGCGCATCCTATTTCCAGGAAACCGAGGAAATGGTCGAGCGTTTGACCAAGGACCTCAAATTTGACCGCATCGCCATTCTCTATCAGGACGATGCGTTCGGTCGCGCCGGGCTCGCCGGGGTTCAGAAAGCGATGGAAAAGCGCCAGATGAAGCTCGTCTCCGAAGGGACGTTCGAGCGCAATACCGTCGCGGTCAAATCGGCCTTGCTGACAATCAGAAAGGGCGATCCGCAGGCTGTGATCATGATCGGCCCTTACAAGCCCAACGCCGAATTCATCAAGCTCGCCCGTCAGGTGAAGATGGATGCGGTGTTCGTCAATATTTCCTTCGTTGGCTCGAATGCGCTGGCCAAGGAGCTGGGCGGCGCCGGCACTGGCGTCGTCGTGACCCAGGTCGTCCCCTTCCCCGAAGACGCCAGCATCCCGGTGGTCGCGGCCTATCACAAGGCGCTGAAGGCGGCTAACGCGAATGCCGAGCCAGGCTTCGTATCGCTCGAGGGCTATCTGGTCGGCCGGCTGGTGATCGCTGCGCTCGATCGCCTCCAGGGCGAGCCGACCCGCGCGGCGCTGCTTAGCGTGCTGTCGAAGGGAAATTACGACCTCGGCGGCGCCAAGATGACGTTTGGCGATAATGACAACCAGGGCATGGACGAGGTGTTTCTCACCGTCATCCAGCCCGACGGCAAGTTCAAGCCGGTCAAGTCATTAGCGGCTGGTAGCTAAGTCGGTTGCGGGGGGCGAATATTTTCGCCCCCCTTGTCCCCATATGATGTCGCAGGCTGCATGATTCAGGAGATCGTTCGATGGATAACCAGCCCGAAACCGCCGTCGTTATTACGCGCCGCGCGCCGTCGAAAACGCAGCGCCGTTTTGGTATCAAGCACAAACTGTTTCTTTCCTTCGGCGCCGTAGCTGCGCTGACGGTGGCGGCAAGCGGCGTAGGCTGGGTGTCCTTCAACAATGCCGGGCAGGCGATTACGCATATCACCAACCAGAACATGCCGGCGATCGCGGCTTCGCTCGAGGTTGCGCGAATGTCAGCCGAGATCGCCGCCGTCGCGCCAACTCTTGCCGCCGTCACCGAGGAAAAAGATCGTCGACAGGTCGCAGCGGGCCTCAAATCAAAGCAAGAAGACATGGCGGCGCTCCTGCGCCGGCTCGAAAGCTGGGCGCGCCAGCAGGATATGGAGGAGCTGGGCCGCCTCCGCGCCGACCTCGGTAAGCGCCTGAACGAGCTGGACCGGGTTGTCGGCGAGCGTCTTTCTATAGCCGAAGCGCGTGCGGAACGGCTTGAAGCTCTTCGCAAAGCGCATGAAAAATTCATCCAAGTCGCCATTCCGCTTGTCGACGACACAAGCTTCTCCCTCAATATCGCCCTGAGCTCGGTGGCCGAAAAAGGTACAGCTCAGGAAATCGAGCGTCAGATCGCCCTGCTCACCAAGGGCGAATTAGCTGGTTTCGAGGCCATGTTAAAACTGATCGCCGACGTCAATAGCGCGCAAGCCGTACTCGTCGAGGCTGGCGGGATTACTCAGTCGGAATTTTTGACGCCGGCGCGCGAACGCTTTACCGCCGCCGCCGCGCGCGCGCGCAAGGGCCTTGACGGGGTTAAAAATGTCGACCCCGACGAAACCCTTCGCGGCGTGGTCGAAGCAATCCTGACTTTCGGCAACGGTAGTGAAAATATTTTCGATCTTCGGCGGCGCGAATTGGCCGCCGAGGCGGCGAGCGCCAGCGCTTTGGGGGGTAGCCGTGCGATTGCCGCCGCTTTTGGCGCTGAGGTCTCGAATATGGTTTCGCTGGCGCAGGACAACGCCGCCACCGCTACCGCCGAATCCGACACCGCAATCAATAATGGTCGTTTATGGCTCCTCGCGCTCGCTGGGTTCAGTCTGATCGCCGCGTTTCTTATTGCTTGGCTGTATGTCGGTCGTAATATAACCGCACGCCTGATCGGCCTCGGTCAATCGATGCGCGCCATCGCAGCCGGCGAGCTTGCCACCGCCATCCCCAGCGGCGGCCGCGACGAAATCACCGACATGGCGGCTGCGCTTGTCGTCTTCCGTGACACCGCCAACGAGGTCAAGGCCGCCAATGCACGCGCCGAGGCTGAGCGCGAGCGCGCCGCCGCCGAACGGCGGGCGGAGATGATGGCGCTCGCCGAGGAATTTGAAGCCAGCGTCAAGCGCGTCGTCGATCAAGTATCGAGCGGCGCCGCCCGGATGCAGGAAACTGCGACCTCAATGACCCGTACCGTCGCCAACGCCCAGGAACGCACGCAATCGGTGGCTACGGCGTCGACGCAAGCGTCGATGAATGTGCAAACTGTCGCTGCCGCATCCGAAGAATTATCCGCCTCGATCGCCGAGATCGGCCGCCAGGTCAGCGATTCGGCCAAGACCGCCAGCCGGGCGGTGGAGGAAGCCGGGCGGACCAATACCGAAATCCAAGGCCTGGCCCAGGCGGCGCAGAAGATCGGCGACGTGGTCAAGCTGATCAACGACATCGCGGGCCAGACCAATCTCTTGGCCCTCAACGCCACCATCGAGGCGGCGCGGGCGGGCGAGATGGGCAAAGGCTTCGCGGTGGTCGCCTCGGAGGTGAAGAGCCTGGCCAACCAGACGGCCAAGGCGACCGAGGACATCGCGGCGCAGATCAACGCCATCCAGGGCGCAACCGGGCACTCCGTCGCCGCCATCCAGGAAATTGGCAAGACGATCGGCGAAATCAGCCAGATTTCGACCGCCATCGCAGCCGCGGTGGAGGAGCAGGGTGCGGCGACGCAGGAGATCGCGCGCAACGTCCAGCAGGCGGCAGTCGGTACCGACGAAGTCACATCCAATATCACCGGCGTGACCGAAGCAGCTAATGAAACCGGCACCAGTGCCGGCGAGGTTCTCGACGCCGCCCGCGATATGGGGCGTCAATCCGGTGTCCTGGCCGAAGAGGTCGGTCGCTTCCTGGCCAGGGTGCGCGCCGCGTAACCGGATGCGCGCCTAGAACGGCTTGACGATGACCAGCAGGACGATCCCGATCAGCAGCAGCGTCGGGATCTCGTTGGCGATGCGGTAAAAGCGCTGCGGGCGCGCATTGCGATCCGCCGCAAAATCCTTGCGCCACTGCGCCAGCAGATGATGCAGCCAGGTCATGGCGGCCACCAACGCCAGTTTGGCGTGCAGCCAGCCGGCCGACCAATCCTGGATCACGAGCATCAATCCGCCGAACACATAGGCGGCAATCATCGCCGGGTTCATGATCGCGCGCAGCAAGCGCCGCTCCATGACCTTGAGCGTTTCCGACAATTCGCTCCCCGGCTTGGCGGCGCAATGATAGACGAACAGACGCGGCAGATAGAGCAGCCCGGCCATCCATGCGATCACCGAAATCACGTGTAGCGCCTTGATCCACAAATAATATTCGCCGACGAACGCGCCCATCTTTCCTACCTTGCTGCCATCAGGCATCGGTTCGCGGTTGCCGGACACAGGCGCTTGCCGCCATTGGCCGCACAGGACGCCGCCGGCCGCGCCAGACTATCGCGCACAAGCCGGGCAAGTCCCCCGATAAACGCCGTCTCGACCGACACCGTCGGCACGCGCACATAGTATGGAACGTTATGCCGCGCCGCATGGGCCCGATACTCGATATCGAGTTCGACCAAGGTTTCGCTGTGTTCGTTGACAAAGGAGATCGGGGCAACGATGACCGGCACCCCGTCCCTGCCGGCCCGTTCGATCTCGGCTTCGGTGTCCGGACCGATCCATTCGAGGGGGCCGACGCGGCTCTGGTAACAAACGCGCCAGTCAAGACCGGGGATGGTCGCTGCGGCAGCGACAGCGGCCGCGCTCGCTTCGACCTGCGATTGATAGGGGTCGCCGGCCCGTACCACTTTTTTCGGCAGGCCGTGCGCCGAAAACAGCACGCGCGGTGCGCCATGCGCCTGCGCCGCGTCGTAGCCCTGGCGCACGAGCGCGGCGAGCGCGGCGATAAATCCCGGTTCGGTTGGGTAGCAGCAGACGATCCGCGTCGGAACGCCGAGCCCGGCCCGGCGGGCCGCGACCGACCATGCGCGCGACGACGATCCGGTCGTCGTCGTCGAGAATTGCGGATAGAGCGGCAACAGGATAATTTCATCCGGCCCGAACGCCTTTACCTCGGCCGCAACCTCGTCGCTCATCGGGTGCCAATAGCGCATCGCTGTGAACGCCCGCGCTTCGCCGAGATCAGCCAAGGCGCGTTGCAACGCCGTCGCTTGGGCGCGGGTATTGGCGAGAAGCGGCGATCCACCGCCAATCTGCGCATAGATTGCTGCCGCGACGGGCGCGCGGCGGGCTGAAATCAGTTTGGCCAGCAGGTAACGGATGGGCTGCGGCGCGCCAATGATCGCCGGATCGTTGAACAGGTTGAACAGGAACGGCTGGATCGCCGCCGGCCTGTCCGGACCGCCAAGGTTGAATAAAACGACTGCGACTCGTTTCATCGGCCGTCTACGCCGCCGCCGCGATCAACAACGCCAATGCCGGATAAGATGGCACAACCGCGCGACGTTTTCGGGCGGGGTTTCAGGCACGATGCCATGGCCGAGATTGAACACGAACGGTTTGCCGGCCAGCGTTTCGAGGATATGCAGGGTTGCGATTTCCATCGGCCTGCCGCCCACGACCAGCAGGATCGGATCGAGATTTCCCTGCAGCGTGGCGCGCGGCTGGATCGCCGCCGCCGCCCAATCGAGCGGCACGGTAGGATCGAAGCCGATCGCGTCGACCCCGGCCGTCTCGGCAAAAAATCGGTAATTAACTCCGGCCCCGCGCGGGAACGCGATAATCGGTACCGCTGGATGCCGCATTCGAAGCGCCGAGACGATTTTCTGCACCGGCTCGATCGCCCAGCGGCGGAATTCGGCCGGCGGCAGAACGCCCGCCCAGCTATCGAACAGTTTGACCGCTTCCGCCCCGGCCTTGATTTGCTCGGACAGGTAATGGATCGTCGCTTCGACCAGGAGATCGATCAACCGGCCGAATCCGACCGGATCGCTATAGGCAAAACGGCGCACGGTGGCAAAATCGCGGCTGGTCCCGCCTTCGATCATATAGGTTGCAACGGTCCAAGGCGCGCCGGCGAAGCCGATCAGCGCCGTATCGAGCGGCAGCGCCTGGGCGACACGCCGGACAGTCTCGAAGACCGGCGCGATCCGGGCGTTGAACCGGTCGAGCCCTCCTTCCAGCCGTGCGATATCGGCTACGGTACGGATCGGTTCGAGGACCGGCCCTTCCCCCTCGCGGAATTCCACCCGCTGGCCGATTGGGCCGGGCCTGAACTTCGCCCCGCAGGGCGCGGATCATCGACTTGGCTTGAACGAGGGAGGTTGGAGCGGACAAACGAAATTCCAGTCAGGGTGGGGGTAGACTGTAAACCTAGATCGAATGGAGGGCGACTATGAATAACGCCGGATCTCTTCTCATACTACTCTTACTAATCTGATTTTGAATCTAAGAATGAAGAGGAGGTAGGATGGTATGGATACGGGGGATTCAGGCTATGGCCACGCCGTCCACAGATCGCTGTCGCGAATTCGTAATTTGTGGATCATGGCTAGCCGAGACGGGCTGAAATTGATGCGAAAGCCGGGTTTGGGCCGCAGGCGTGAATAGCATGAATATCGGGAACAAATGTCGCATACGAGGGGTTGTCCCGGTCATTCAGGAACCGGGGACGGTTTTATCCGCCGCTGGAAAACCCGAGGACGGATATCGGATGCGGTCCAATGGTTTGAACCGGGGTGTGAATGGAACTCGACCTATGCACCGAATTCAAATATGCATACCGGGCCATAGGGGATGAAACGTTTCCATATCCACCTGGTATCCGACGCCACCGGCGAGACGATCAACGCCATCGCGCGCGCCTGTCTGGTGCAGTTCGAGAATGTCGAGCCGGTCGAGCATGTCTGGTCGATGGTCCGCAGCGAACGCCAGCTCGATAAGGTGCTGGCTGGCGTGGGCGCCAATCCTGGCGTCGTGTTGTTCACCCTGGTCGACGAAAAACTGCGGAATCCTCTGTTGGCAAGTTGCCGTGCGCTCAACGTGCCGTGCATTCCGGTGCTCGATCCGGTGCTTGCCGCGCTTGCCGGCTATCTCAACGCCCGCATGACCAACCTGCCTGGCCGTCAACATGCGCTTGATGCCGGGTATTTCGCGCGGATCGAAGCGATCAATTACGTGATGGCGCATGACGACGGCCAGGCGACCCACGACCTTGAACAGGCGGACGTCGTGCTGGTCGGCGTGTCGCGAACCTCGAAAACGCCAACCTGCATCTATCTCGCCAATCGCGGAGTCAAGGCCGCCAACGTGCCGTTCATATCCGGTTGCCCGCTGCCGCCGGAAATCGATGAGCTCAAGAAACCGCTCATCGTCGGTCTGACCAACGATCCGACCGCGCTCGTCCACGTGCGCCGCAACCGCCTGACCATGCTGAACGAGGGGCGCGACACCCAATACACCGACATCGATTCGGTGAAGGCGGAAGTCGCCGCCGCCCGCCGGCTGTTCAACGAGCGCGGCTGGCCGATCCTCGACGTATCTCGCCGCTCGATCGAGGAAACGGCCGCGACCATTCTGGAGCTCGTTAACCGGCGGCGCGAAACGGCCGCCTCGGGCAATACTGCCGTATGAGCGAAGTATCGGCGCGCACGGCGAGCCGGCATCCCGGCGCCCTCGTTATCGGCGCAGACCAGATGCTCGATTGCAACGGCGTATGGTTCGACAAGCCGGTCGATCGGGCGCACGCCGCCGCGCAACTGGCGGCACTTTCCGGGAAAACCCATCGTTTGATCAGCGTCGCGGTCGCCGTGCAGAACGGCACGCGCCTGTGGCACGCAACCGATACGGCGAAATTGATCATGCGCCCGCTATCGGATGAATTCATCGCCGTCTATCTCGATACAGTCGGCGATGCGGCGTGCGCCTCGGTCGGGGCCTATCAGCTCGAAGGGCTGGGGGCGCAGCTCTTTGCGCGCGTCGACGGCGATTATTTCACCATTCTCGGTCTGCCGTTATGGCCGCTGCTCGGGTTTTTGCGCGCTCACGGAGTGATCCGCGAATGACGGCGAAAATGCGGGCGCGGCACGCGGGCGTCATGGGCTGGCCGGTGAAACATTCGCGCTCGCCGCGTTTGCATGGCTATTGGCTCAACCAATACGGCATCGATGGCGATTATGGCCCGCTGCCGGTGCCGCCCGAGGAGTTCGCGCAGGCGCTCGCGGGACTGGCCGGGCGTGGATTCATCGGCGTCAACCTGACCGTCCCGCACAAGGAGGCGGCGTTGGGCTTGGTCGATCGTCTCGAACCGCTGGCGAAACGGATCGGCGCGGTAAACACGATCGTTGTTCGCGGCGATGGCACGCTCGAGGGCCGCAATACCGATGCCTTCGGCTTCATGGCCAATCTGCGCCAGAGCGCGCCGGCATGGCAGGCAAAACAGGGTCCGGCGATAGTTCTGGGGGCTGGCGGCGCGGCGCGCGCGGCGCTCTGCGCGCTGATCGAGGCCGGTGCGCCGGAAATCCGCCTGCTCAACCGGACGACCGCCCGCGCCGAAATTTTGGCGGCGGAGATCGACGGGCCGGTCCGTGTCCGATCCTGGACCGAGCGAACTGCGGTGCTTGCCGACGCGGCGCTTCTGGTCAATACCACGACGCTCGGCATGACCGGGCAGCCGCCGCTCGATCTTGCGCTCGACCGCCTGCCGAAGACGGCGACGGTCAACGACATCGTTTACGCGCCGCTTGAAACCGGGCTGCTCGCCGCCGCACGGGCGCGCGGCAACGGCGTCGTCGATGGGCTTGGCATGCTGTTGCATCAGGGACGACCTGCATTTCAAGCTTGGTTCGGTGTCGACCCCGAGGTCACGCCCGAATTGCGAGCTTATGTCGCCGAGGGACTCGCCTGATGGTGATACTCGGCGTCACCGGGTCGATTGGTATGGGCAAGAGCACGGCGGCGGCGATATTGCGCCGGCTGGGCGTGCCGGTGCACGAGGCGGATGCGGATATCCATCGTCTGCTCGGGCCGGGCGGGGCTGCCCTGCCGGCCGTGTCGGCAGCCTTTCCGGGCGTGGTCAAAAATGGCGCAGTCGATCGCCAGAAGCTCGGCGCGCGGGTCTTCGGCGATCCAGCGGCGTTGGTCCGGCTCGAAGACATTCTCCACCCGATGGTGCGGCGCATAACTGATGGGTTTCTGCGGCGGCACGCGCGTCGGCGGGCGCATCTCGTCGGCCTCGATATCCCGCTTTTATTCGAAACTGGCGGCGAACGACGCTGCGACGCAGTGGTGGTGCTGAGCGCGTCCGGATTTTTGCAACGCCAGCGGGTCTTGCGCCGGCCGGGCATGACGGCGGAAAAGCTCGCCCGGATTGCGGCCCACCAGATGTCCGATGTCGATAAACGCCGCCGCGCCGATTTCGTCGTCCGCACCGGGATCGGCAAACGGCCGACATTGCGCAAATTGCGCCGGATCGTCAAACTGCTGCACGCGCGACGCGGCCGGGCCTGGCGGCCCGGATACCGCTGACAAACCCGGAAGGTTCGAATGCGCGAAATTGTCCTCGACACCGAAACCACCGGCCTCGATCCCGGTGCCGGGCACCGGGTGGTGGAAATCGCCTGCCTCGAACTGGTCAACCATCTGCCAACCGGCGAGAAATTTCAGCGCTATTTGAATCCGGAGCGCGAGATGCCGCCCGACGCCCAGGCGGTACATGGCCTGACCGACGAATTCCTCAAGGCTCAGCCGGTTTTTGCCGCTGTGGTCGACGAGTTTCTCGGTTTTATCGGCAATGATCGGCTGATCATTCACAACGCCGAGTTCGACATCGGATTCATCAACGCCGAACTCGCCCGCCTTGGTTTTACCGCGCTCGACCGGCGGCGGGCGATCGATACGGTTCAGCTTGCCCGCCGGAAATTTCCTGGTTCGCCCGCCTCGCTCGACGCATTATGCAGCCGGTTCAACATCGACAATTCGGAACGCACGCTGCACGGCGCCCTGCTCGACGCTGAACTTTTGAGCGAGGTGTATCTGGAACTGATCGGCGGTCGTCAGTCGGCGATGGAGCTAGGCGCCGCCGGCGCGGCGGCGCAGGTTCCGGCCGCCAACCGGCCGGTCCGCCCGTCGCGGCCGCACGCGCCATCGGCCGATGAATCTGCGGCGCATGCCGCACTTCTGGGGCGGCTGAAAAACCCGTTGTGGAGCGCCTGAGCGAAAGTTGCGTCAGGCAGTCGGCGCGGGGCTACTGGCGGGGGTGGCCGGGGCCTCGTGCTGGCGGCGATAGAGATCAGCGAAATCGATCGGGCTGACCATAAGGGGTGGAAATCCGCCGTCGCGCGTCGCATCGGCGACGATCTGCCGGGCAAACGGGAACAGCAGACGCGGGCATTCGATCAACAGCAACGGGCGCAGCGCCTCGGGCGGAATGGCCGGCACGGTGAACAGCCCGGCATAGGTGATCTCGACGACGAACGAAGTCTCGCCGCCGGCCTTGGCTTCGGCGTTGAGCACGAGCGTCACCTCATAAGCTGATTCGCCGAGCTGGCGCGCCCCAACGTCGACGCCGACCTGGACCTGCGGCTGACCCTGCCCCGCGAACACCTGCGGCGCGCGCGGGTTCTCGAACGACAGGTCCTTGAGATACTGTGCGTTGACGACCAGCGCGATGCTCGCATCGGGGGATGCGGCCTGAGGCGTCGTCGGGGGGCTCCCGTCGGGGGGCGTCGGATCGATCATGAGCAAAACTCCGGAGTGACTGCGTGCAAATCCGGCCCGAAGTAACACGGAACCCGCGCGCGCCGCAATCCGCAGCCGGCAATCCGGTCTTAGACGTTAATCCGAAAGATTGACCCGTACGACCTCGCAATTGCTCACCGGCCGGCCGGTCAGGGCGCGAATAAATCCCCAATGCGTAACCACCGCTACATGCGGCCAATCGGGGGCGGCGGCCATGGTCTGGCGGAACGCCAGCATACGCGCGTTAAGCTCGTCCTCGGTTTCGGCGACGCCGCGGCCGACATGATCGTGCCACCAGACATCGTCGAGATGATCGAACCTGAGATGCGGAAAACGTCGCGCCAGCTCGCCGCGCGGGCTGCCGACATCGCAGACGAAGGCGGCCCGCTCGCGCACCAGCGGCTCGATGCTGACCGCGAGTCCAAGGGCGTCGGCAATAATCGTCGCTGTTTCCAGGGCCCGCGTATAGGGACTCGATACCAGCCGCCGCACGCCCGCCTCGCGCAAGGCTGGTGCGGCCAGCGCAGCTTGCCGGCGGCCCTGTTCGGTCAAACGCGGGTCGCAGATGCCCGGGTCGACACGGGTCGCCGAAAAGACAACGTTGAATTCCGATTCGCCATGACGGACAAGAAGCATAACCGACCTAGAAAAACCGCTGAATCCGTTGCCAAGATCGTGATTTGGCCGAAAAGCGCCTTGTTCGCTGTCGCAAGCCGGCCTAAATAGAAGGATTAGGACGGGCAATCGAGATATAATGGATGGGACCGCCTAGGTCCACCCCCCGAAATCAGGCCGGCGAACATCCTTCCGGCCTGCGAATGGCAGGCTAGCTATGAGCGAAGGTTTCGCATTTTTCGACATCATATTTTTCGCCATGGTAGCGGCGTTTCTTATTTTGCGCCTGCGTGGCGTCCTTGGCCGCCGCACCGGCAACGAAGATCCGGACCGCTGGACCAGCCGCCCGCCTGCCGAACGGGCGGGCCGTAACGAAGCCCCGGCCGACAACGTCACGCGCCTGCCTGACCGCACCGCCAAGAACGGCAAATCCGAACAGCCGGCGGCCGCGCCGGCAACGCCGCTGGAAGCGGCGCTGACCCAGATAAAACTCGCCGACTCGTCGTTCGATCCGGATAGTTTTCTGCCCGGCGCCCGGTCGGCGTTCGAAATGATTGTGACCGCATTCGCCCAAGGCGACACAAGCGTGTTGCGGCCGTTGCTCGCCGATGACGTCTATGAGGATTTTGCCGGCGCGATCCACAGCCGCCAGCAGGCGAAGCAGACGCTGGAAAAAACCCTAGTCAGCATTCGCTCGGTCGATATCGTCGAGGCGCGGATGGATGGGCGCATGGCGCTGGTCACGATCAAATTCGTTTCCGAGCAGGTCAGCGCCACCCGCAACGCCAATGGCGAGGTGGTCGATGGCGATCCGGCCCATGTCGCGACGATTACCGATGTCTGGACCTTTGCCCGCAACACCCGCTCGCGCGACCCCAACTGGCTGCTCGTCGCCACATCGGCCAATCACTGACCGTCGGTCGGCGATGCGTCGGCCCGGATTTCTGCTGGCGGCGCTGGCGCTCATCCTCTCCGCCTGCGCGCTTCCCCCGTCTGCGCCCGTCCCGCCCAAGCTGACGCTGCTGCCGGCCCGTTATGCCGATCTTGCCGGTTGGTCCGACGACCGGCAAGGTGAGGCGCTTGCCGCTTTCAAGCGTTCCTGCGGGCGACTGGCCAGTCGGCCGGAGAACGAAGCGGTCGGCCCGTCCGGGCTGGCTGGCACGGTCCGCGACTGGCGGGCAGTTTGCGCCGAAGCGACGGCATTGTCCGAGGCCGACGATGCAGCGGCGCGGGCGTTTTTCGAAAGCCGCTTTCTTCCCCTCGCCGCGACCGATAATGGCAACGCCGAGGGCCTGTTCACCGGCTATTACGAGCCGGAGCTGCGCGGCGCGCGGCGCCCGGGCGGCCGTTTTACCGTCCCTCTCTACGGTCGGCCGGCGGATCTGGTGACGGTCGATCTCGGCCAGTTTCGCGAGGAATGGCGCGGCCAGACTATCGCCGGCCGGATCGATGGCGGGCGGTTGCGCCCCTATGCGAGCCGCACAGAAATCGAAGGCGGCGCGCTGTGCGGCCGCCGGCTCGAACTCGTCTGGGTCGACGATGCCGTCGACGCCTTCTTCCTTCACATTCAGGGCTCCGGCCGCGTCGTACTCGACGACGGCAGCGTGCTGCGTGTCGGTTATGCCGCCCAGAATGGCCATCCCTATTTCGCCATCGGGCGCGAGCTGGTGGCGCGCGGCGTACTGACGCGCGAAGAAGTAAGCCTGCAATCGATCCGCGCCTGGCTTGCCGCGCACCCGGATGAGGCGGCTGCGGTGATGAACAAGAACCCCTCTTTCGTGTTCTTCCGTGCGCTCGGCGAAAATGGGCCGCTCGGGGCCGAGGGCGTGGCGCTCACGCCCGGCCGCAGCCTGGCGGTCGACCGGGCGTTTTTTCCCTTCGGTCTGCCGCTCTGGCTCGATGCCGAGGACCCGGTGGCCCCGGCCGCGCGGGTGCGACGCCTGATGGTGGCGCAGGATACCGGCGGGGCGATTCGCGGGCCCGTGCGCGGCGATGTTTTCTGGGGCCATGGGGACGACGCGGCCGAACGCGCCGGCCGCATGCGCTCGGCCGGGCGTTACTGGGTGCTGCTTCCCCGCGAGGTCGCGGCGCGACGGATGGCCGGCAACTGACGCTTCGTTCGTTGCGCGGGCCCCTTGCCTTGCCGGAATGGGGCGTTCATTGTTGGCGCTGACGACAGCAGCGAAGGAACCGCCGCCGTGGCCGATCATCCGCCGAAAACTGCCAAACCCCGCGTCGGGTTATTCGTCACCTGCCTGGTCGATTTTTTCCGCCCCTCGGTCGGCTTTGCGGCGGTCAAGCTGATCGAGGCATCGGGCTGTGCGGTCGAGGTGCCGGGCATGCAAACCTGCTGCGGCCAGCCGGCCTATAATTCCGGCGACAAGGCTGACGCCAAGGACATCGCGCGCCGCACCATCGCCCTGTTCGAGGATTTCGATTACGTCGTCGTTCCGTCCGGTTCGTGCGGCGGAATGATCAAGGCGCATTATCCCGATCTGCTGACCGGCGAACCGGCGTGGGCCCGCCGGGCGCGCTCGCTCGCCGCGCGCACGCATGAACTGGTCGCTTTCCTGCACGATGTGCGCGGCATGAAGGTTATTCCGGCGCGTTACGACGGCACGGCGACCTATCACGATTCATGCTCGGGCCTGCGCGAACTGGGCATCAAGGCCCAGCCGCGCGCCCTCCTGGAATCCGTTGCCGGGCTCGACCTGGTCGAGCTGCCGGGGGCCGAGATCTGCTGCGGCTTCGGCGGCACGTTCTGCGTCAAATATCCGGAAATTTCCGACAAGATGGTCGGCGCCAAGGCCGACGATATTCTCGCCACCGGGGCCGACACGCTGCTGGCCGGCGATCTGGGCTGCCTGTTGAACATGGCGGGCAAGCTCAAGCGGCTGGCGCAGGAACGGGGCGCGCGGCCGGTGCGCGTGCGCCATATTGCTGAAGTGCTGGCCGGGGCCGACGAGCCGCCGATCGGCGATGGCGCAACCGGGGGCAGCGGCTGATGCAGCCGACGAGTCACGCTTTCGTCGACGCGGCGCGGCAAGCGCTTGCCGATACGCAGTTGCAGGAAGCCCTTGCCGGCTTCAAGGGCGGGCTCGCCGAACGCCGCCGCATCGCGGTCGACAAGCTGCCGGAATTCGAGCGGCTGCGCGACGCGGCGAAGGCGATCAAGGATCATACCCTCGCTCATCTCGACTGGTATCTGGAACGGTTCGAGCGCAATTGCCGCGCCGCCGGCGGACATGTTCACTGGTGCCGCACGCCGGCCGAGGCGCGCGAGACGATCCTCGCTCTTTGCCGGCGGTTCGGCGCGCGTACGGTGACCAAGGGCAAGTCGATGATCGCCGAGGAAATAGCGCTGAACGATTATCTCGCCGAAAACGATATCGAACCGGTCGAAACCGATCTTGGCGAATATATCATTCAGATCCGCCACGAGGCACCGTCGCATATCATCGCGCCGGCCATCCACCTGACCGAAGGTCAGGTCGCGGAATCGTTCCGCGCCACCCATACCCAGCTCGATCCGGCGCGCAAGCTGGACGAGCCGCGCGCCATGGTCGACGAGGCGCGGCGCGTGCTGCGCCGGCGTTTCCTCGCCGCCGATGTCGGCATCACCGGCGCGAATTTTCTGATCGCCGAAACCGGTTCGTCGGTCATCGTCACCAACGAAGGCAACGGCGACCTGACGCAGCTTCTGCCCAAGGCGCATATCGTGCTGGCGAGCCTTGAGAAGGTCGTGCCGACGCTCGAGGACGTGGGCACTATCCTGCGCGTTCTCGCCCGCTCGGCGACCGGTCAGGACATGTCGGTCTATACCACTGTTTCGACCGGTCCGCGCCGCGCATCCGATCTTGACGGGCCGGAGGAATTCCATGTCGTGCTGCTCGACAACGGGCGCAGCGCTCTGCTTGGCGGCGAATTCCAGGACATGCTGCGCTGCATCCGCTGCGGGGCGTGCATGAACAACTGCCCGGTCTACAGCGCGGTCGGCGGCCACGCCTATGGCTGGGTCTATCCGGGGCCGATGGGCGCCGTGCTGACGCCGAGCCTGATCGGGGTCGAGAACGCCCGGCATTTGCCCAACGCCTCGACCTTCTGCGGCAAGTGCGAGAGCGTTTGCCCAATGAAAATCCCGTTGCCGCGCATGATGCGCCACTATCGCGAGCGCGAATACGAACGCAGGCTGTCGCCGCCGGCGGTGCGCGCCGGCCTCGCGCTGTGGGCGTTCCTCGCCAGGCGGCCGCCGCTCTATCATTTCCTGGTCAGCGTCGCGGCTTCGGTGCTCGGGCTTCTCGGGCGCAAGCAGGGGAGTTTCTATAACCTGCCCTTCGCCGGCGGCTGGACGGCGACGCGCGAGATGCCGGCCCCGCAGGGCAAGACCTTCCAGGAATTATGGTACGAGCGGC
>JACQAF010000191.1 GCA_016195145.1 Rhodospirillales bacterium | reverse complement strand
GTCACCAGCCAGTTCGAGCAATTGGTGCGCGCGATCTGCGGCCTGCCGCTCGGCAGCGCCGAACGCCATTCGGATGCGACGATGAAGAACCTGATCGGCGACGAGGTCGGCCAGTGGGCCGAGATCGTCAAGGACCCGGCGGCGAAGCTCCATCTCTACGGCAAGCGCGAGGCGCGGCCGGGGCGCAAGATGGGCCACGTCACCCGCCTGACGCCGCGCAAAAACTAGATTCAGCCGGCCGCCGGCGTTCCCGATGGATCAAACCCTCGCCGACCTGATCGCGACCTGGGGCTATCCCGCGATCTTCGTCCTGACCTTCTTCGAGGGCGAGATGGCGGTGATCGCCGCCGGCTTCGCCGCTTCGCGCGGCTACCTGACGATCGAGGGCGTGGCGCTGGCGGCGTTTCTCGGCACGCTCGCCGGCGACCAGCTCTATTTCCATCTCGGCCGGCGTTATGGCGGGCGGCTGCTCGGGCGCTTTCCCCGCTTCGCCGGCCCGGCAGCCCGCGCCGCGGCCCTGCTGCACCGCTACAGCACGTGGTACATCCTCGCCTTCCGCTTCGTTTACGGCATCCGCACGGTCAGCCCATTCGTCATCGGCGCCGCCGGCATCGGCCGTCTGCGCTTTGCCATCCTCAACGCCCTGTCGGCGGCGATCTGGGCGGTGGCGGTGGCCGCCGCAGGCTATGTATTCGGCGCGGCGGTCGAGCTGCTGATCGGCGACATCAAGCGGATCGAGATATACGTGCTGGGGGCCATCCTCGCCGCCGGCGCGATCGGCATCGCCATCGCGCATATCCGGCGACGCCGGCCGCGACCCTAGCGCCGCGCCGCGCCGAACCGGCGCAAGACCGTCAGCGGATTGGGCAGATGCGCGAAACGCTGGCCGATCCCGGCGAGCGCCTTGGGCACGGCGAGCGCGTCGGCGATGCGCCGGTCGAGGAACGCCCACGTGTCGGCGAAGCCCTCCGAACGGTCTTCGAGCCAGAACAACACGGTTGCGCCATAGACGCCGGCGAGCAGGCCGCGCTTGGTGTAGAAGTTGAAATCGGTCGCCGTATCGCCGGCGGCGTACCAGATCGCATCCACCGTGCGCCATAAAAGCGCCGCCCCGCGCCCGGCGTGATGGGGCAGCGCCAGGAGCCCGAGCGCCCGGCGCAGCGCCTCGCGATGGCCGGCTTGCGCTTCGAGCCGCAATCGCACGGCGAGCGTCACCCGCTCGCGCACCTTGAGCGAAGCGGGATCGCGCGCGGCGAGCGCGTCGGTCATCTGCCGGTCGGCGAGCGCCGACCAGAACGCCACCGCCTCGATCCCGCCGCCGGGAAAGACGCGCAGCGCCGTTTCGGGCGGCAGGCCGGCCTCGACCGCGCCCTGGCGCAGTACTTCCGCCGTCCAGCCGTCGAACGGCACATGGAACAGCGCCGCGCGCAGAATGCGCGCGCGCGCCGCTTCGCGGTCGAAGCCGGAATGCGCGGCGGCGCGGGCTTCAGTCGACCGCGGCATCGGCCGGGGCGCTGAAACGTTCGCGCATTTCCTCAGCGAAGCCGAACATCGACATGTCGGTCACGCGCATCGGATAGAGAATTCCGTCGAGATGGTCGCATTCATGCTGCACCACCCGGGCGTGGAAGCCGGAAACCGTTCGCTCGATCGTCTCGCCCTCGAGCGTCAGGCCGCGGTAGCGCAGATGGGTATGGCGCGCGACGGCCCCCATCATCCCGGGCACCGACAGGCAGCCTTCCCAGCCGATCTCTTTCTCGTCCCCGAGGGGTTCGAGCACCGGATTGATCAGGACCGTCAGCGCCTCGGGCGTGTCGTCGTCGGCGCCGCTCGCGCGATGCGCCGGCACATGGAAAAGGACCAGCCGCAGGGGTACGAAAACCTGCGGTGCGGCAAGCCCGGCGCCGTCGGCGTCTTCAAGCGTGTCCATCATGTCGGCGACCAGACGGCGGATTTCGGGCGCGGTTGGGTCGGGGATTTCGTCGGCGCAGCGGTGCAGCACCGACTGGCCCATACGGGCGATCTTGAGAACGGTCATGGGCGCTAATATGGCGGCCCGCCCGGCCGGCGTAAAGCCTTGCAGGGCTTGGAATCTCGCCGCTTCACACGGCCAAGTGTCTGTGATACATACAACTATGCGGTCGAAGGGTCATGCCTTTCGGCATGGGTTTGTTTGACCGGATCCAACAACCCCCTGAACGCCTTACGGAAAGGAGCACGAACCACCCGTGCAAGTCATCGTTCGCGACAATAACGTCGATCAAGCCCTGCGCGCGCTCAAGAAGAAAATGCAGCGCGAGGGCATTTTCCGCGAAATGAAGCTGCGTCGCCACTTCGAAAAGCCGTCCGAGAAAAAAGCGCGCGAGAGGGCCGAGGCCGTTCGCCGCCTGCGCAAGCTTCAGCGCAAGCGCATGGAGCGCGAAGGTTTCTAGCGCCGTCGCGGCGCCCGCAAGCGGGCGCTGCATCGGCCGTCGATCAAGGCTTCTTGGGCCGCGAACGCCACCCCGTTCGCGGCTTCGGCTTTTGGGATCAGAGTTTCGGCCCGCACACACCCGGCACCCATGCGCGACGCACCCGCAATCCCGATCCTGCCCACCGTCGCCGCCTTGCGGGCGGCGAGCGCCACATGGCGGCGGGCCGGCGAGGCGATCGGCTTCGTGCCGACCATGGGAGCCCTGCACGAGGGCCATCTCACCCTCGTCCGGCAGGCCCGCGCCCAGTGCCGGCGGGTCGTCGTGTCGATCTTCGTCAACCCGACCCAGTTCGGCCCCAACAGCGATTTCGCCCGTTATCCGCGCGATCTCGCGGCCGATATCGCCAAGCTCGCGACGGTCGGCGTCGACGCGGTCTTCGCCCCCGATGTCGGCGAAATGTACCCCGACGGTTTCGCCACCACGGTCACCGTCGCCGGCCTGACCGACGGGCTGTGCGGCCCGCACCGCCCCGGCCATTTCGCCGGCGTGGCGACGGTGGTGAGCAAGCTCCTCCTCCAGTGCCAGGCCGACGCCGCCTATTTCGGCGAGAAGGACTGGCAGCAGCTCCAGGTCGTGCGCCGGCTGGCGCGCGATCTCGACATTCCGGTGCGCATCGAAGGCGTGCCGACGGTGCGCGAGGCGGACGGGCTCGCCATGTCGTCGCGCAATTTCTACCTCTCGCCCGACGAGCGGCAACGGGCGACGGTTCTTTACCGCACGCTCTCGGCGATGGCGGCCGAACTCGCCGGCGGCGCGCCGGCGGCGCCCGCGATCGCGCGCGGCTTCGCCGCCCTCAGCAAGGCCGGATTCGATCCGGTCGATTACCTGTCGGTGGTCGAGGCGGAGAGCCTGCAGCCGGCGGCGCGGGTTACCGGCCCGTGCCGCATCGCCGTCGCCGCCTGGCTCGGCAAGACGCGGCTGATCGACAACGTCGCGGTCGCGCCGGGAGCCTGAAAATCACTGTAGGGCATTGTCTGGTAAGGGCATTCCATTTCGGTCCGGATTTTTTATCCAGGCGACGATCCCGCGGATAAACTCCCACACATCGCCTTGGGCCGGTTTTACGTAGTCCGGCGAACTGGGATCACTTCCCATTTTCTCTAGAATACGATCCAACCAAGTGTCACTTTTTCCGTCCGCACCCAAATGCTTCAGCCATGATTCGAGCTCACCGTTGGGAACAACAAAAATTCCATACGACGCAAGCGTCCGTAGCAAATCGCGCGCAGCACCGGCTGCCTCAGCATCCTTACTGTCGAGCAAAGAAATACCGCCCTGCTTCATCTCCAAGGCCCTGCTGTCGAATACTTCCTTAATCCTGCTTCGTTGCTGCCCATAGCCGTTAACCGATATCGACGGAATGTTTGCCGCGGCGAGCAAATTGCTCCATTCGCTGCCGCCGTCCTTCAACACATCAATATCTGCTATGCCAACAGCAGGTATCCCAAACTGGCGCAGGGGGCCGATGATTTTTCTGATCGTCTGTTTGTTTTAGGCGTGCACAAACAAGATCGACGGCATATTTTTCTCGCTCTCGGCGAACCGGTGATAGATCTCCGAGTAAAAGACGCGATCGCTATCCGCTTCGGTAACGACAACTCCATCATAGAATAGAGCGGATGCAACGTTGGCACTCCTCATCCGCGGATCGCGAAATAATTTGTTAAGAACTTCAGTATCGGCAAGCGTGGCTTTTGATCTGCCATCTCTATATTCGAGCCTAATAACTCTAATGTTTCTCCCTGCTTGGATGCAGCCCATTAGAAAATCAGCGCTATGAGTCGAGGCAAGCATCACGCCCTCACGCTCCGCGACCAATGAGGCAAGCTGAGTTCCTAGTTTTCGAGCCAGCGGAGGATGTAAGAATGCTTCGGGTTCGTCGATCAAAAATATTCTATTATGCCCAGCCAATACGGCAGATATAATACCGACATATGCTTTAAACCCGTCGCCGACGTCTTGAATATCGGTCGCTTTGTCTAAGAATGCCCTTGCGTCTTTTGTAAGCGATTGCTCATAACCCTGCGGATTCTCCTTCGATAGCCGAATATGATATTTAGTCCCCCTTGTCGGATCGACAACAAAATATAAACCTAAAGCATTGAAAATATGCGACTGGACGTCAGACCTCAGAGCATCGTTTATGAGTAACAAACCTAGGATATTTGTGGGAGGCCTCGTGAGATCGCTCACCCCTTGAGACCTCGTAAGGTCGAAGCGAGCGCGCCCGTCGAGCCGAATGAGAAATCGTTTTAAAACGTCATTGATGTAATATTGTTTGTCAGCCCACAATTTTGCCAATCCAGAAACATCCCTCTTGGTTATCCGTTCAGTCGACAGACTTCCTTCCCCGCCGGATAGGAAAATAGTCACCGAATCATCATCCTTTGATGATATCCGTGCATCCACCGTCGCTATGGATTGCATGATTTTCTCGATCTGTTGTTCATTCAGTTGTTCAGGTTCGATATCTTGAAGAATATTCATCGATTCTAGAATATTACGGTTGCTCTCTCTTATCGCAGCCTCGACTTCTCGCAAAATAAGGCTCTTTCCTGAATTGTTTGGCCCCACAAAAACAGTTATGCCGCGCGGATCAAACTCGATCCGATGGTTGCCATCGGTAAATTTCAAAACAAGCTTTTTGAGCATGCGTCCGCCTCTTGAACCGTGGCGGGCAAGAGCCTACTCGCACAAATAGCAGATGTGGAGTCCGCCCGAGCACAGATCGTGTCGCCCCCGCAAAACGCCAGAGCCGCCCGACATATCCGCTAATAGTCGCCGCAGAGGAAAAATCCGGCCTGCGCCGGGAGGCTCTGGGGCCGGCGGCTCAATGCCCGCCGGCGAGCGACTTGACCAGCTCCTCGACGACCTTTTTCGCGTCGCCGAACAGCATCATCGTGTTGTCGCGGTAGAACAGCTCGTTGTCGACGCCGGCATAACCCGCCGCCATCGAGCGCTTGATGAACAGCACCGTCTTCGCCTTCTCGACGTCGAGCACCGGCATGCCATAGATCGGCGATTTGGGGTCGGTCTTGGCCGCCGGGTTGGTCACGTCGTTGGCGCCGATGACGAAGGCGACGTCGGTCTGGGCGAAATCGCGGTTGATCTCGTCGAGCTCGAACACCTCGTCATAGGGCACGTTGGCCTCGGCCAGCAGCACGTTCATGTGCCCCGGCATGCGCCCGGCCACCGGGTGGATGGCGTAGCGCACGGTGATGTTCTCTTTCTTCAGCAAATCGGCCATCTCGCGCAGGGCGTGCTGGGCCTGCGCCACCGCCATGCCGTAGCCCGGCACGATGACCACCGAACTGGCGTTCTTCATGATGAACGCCGCGTCCTCGGCCGAGCCGGCCTTGACCGGGCGCTGTTCTTTCGCCGGGCCGCCGGCCGCCGCGCCGCTTTCGGTGCCGAAGCCGCCGAGGATGACATTGAAGATCGAGCGGTTCATCCCCTTGCACATGATGTAGCTGAGGATGGCGCCCGACGAGCCGACCAGCGCGCCGGTGACGATCAGCAGGTTGTTGTGCAGCGTGAAGCCGATGCCGCATGCCGCCCAGCCCGAATACGAGTTGAGCATCGAGATGACCACCGGCATGTCGGCCCCGCCGATGGGCACGATGAGCAGGAAGCCGACGGCCAGCGACAGCACGACGATCAGCCAGAACGCCGCCGGCGAGCCGCCGGCCGCGAACCATGCGATGGCCAGCACGATGCCGATGCCGAGCGCGGCGTTGAGCGGGTGCTGCATCGGAAATTGCAGCGGCGCGCCCGAGACCAGTCCCTGGAGCTTGGCGAAGGCGACGACCGAGCCGGTGAAGGTGATCGCGCCGATGGCGACGCCCAGGCTCATCTCGATCAGGCTGGCGAGCTTGATCGCGCCGGGCACGCCGAGGCCGAAGGATTGCGGCGAATAGAACGCGCCGGCGGCGACGAACACGGCGGCGAGGCCGACCAGCGAGTGGAACGCGGCGACAAGCTGGGGCAGCGCCGTCATCTCGATGCGCAGGGCGATGAACGTGCCGATCGCGCCGCCGATGACCACGCCGAGAACGATGACCCCGAAGCCGCCCATGCCCGGCCCGGCGAGCGTCGTGACGATGGCGAGCGTCATGCCGCCAATGCCGTAAAGGTTGCCGGCGCGCGCGGTTTCCGGGCTCGACAGGCCGCGCAGCGACATGATGAAGCAGACGGAGGCGACCAGGTACAGAAGGGCCTGAAGATTCTCGCTCATGATAATCCCGGTCCCCTGTCTACTTCTGCTTCTTCTTGAACTTGCCCAGCATGCGCTGGGTGACGACGAAGCCGCCGAAGATGTTCACCGAGGCGAGCACCACGGCGATGAAGCCCATGACCCGCGAAAAGCCGACCTGGCTCGCGCCGGCGGCGAGCAGCGCGCCGACGATGATCACGCTGGAAATTGCGTTGGTCACCGCCATCAGCGGCGAGTGCAGCGCCGGCGTCACCCGCCAGACGACGTAATAGCCGACGAACACGGCGAGCACGAAGACGGTGAGGCCGAGGGTCAGCACGTCGCCCCCGCCGCCGCCATCGGCGGTGCGGGCGAGCAGCGTCGCCTGTTCGGCGAGCAGGCGGGTCTTGGCGGCGAGCGCCGCCGCGTCGGTGGCGACCTGGGCGGCCTTGTCGACGAGGACTGACGGTTCCATGGCTCAGGCTCCCCCGGCACCGGACGGCGCTGCGGACGGCGCAAAGGCGGGATGGACGATCCGGCCGTCGCGGGTCAGCAGCGTGCCCTTGATGATTTCGTCTTCGGCGTCGATCCTGATCGCGCCTTCCTTCTTGTCGATCAGCAGGCCGACGAAGTTGAACAGGTTGCGCGCATAAAGCGCGCTGGCGTCAACCGCGAGGCGACCCGGCACGTTGAGATGGCCGACGATCTTCACCCCGTGCTTGACCACCACCTTGCCCGGTTCCGACAGCGCGCAATTGCCGCCCGCCTCGACCGCGAGGTCGACGATCACCGAACCGGGCTTCATCGTCGCCACCATCTCTTCGCTGATCAGGCGCGGCGCCGGCCGGCCGGGGATCAGCGCTGTGGTGATGACGATGTCCTGTTTCTTGATCGTCTCGGCGGTCAACGCCGCCTGTTTTTTCTTGTACTCATCGGACATTTCCTTGGCGTAACCGCCGGCGGTCTGCGCCTGCTTGAATTCCTCATCCTCGACCGCGATGAAGGTGCCGCCGAGGCTTTCGACCTGCTCCTTGGTCGCCGGCCGCACGTCGGTCGCCGAGACGACCGCGCCCAGCCGCCGCGCGGTGGCGATAGCCTGCAGGCCGGCGACGCCGACGCCCATGATCATCACCTTGGCCGGGGCGATGGTGCCGGCCGCGGTCATCATCATCGGAAAAGCGCGGCCGAATTCGGCCGCCGCGTCGAGCACCGCCTTATAGCCGGCGAGGTTGGCCTGCGAGGACAGCACGTCCATCGACTGCGCCCGGGTGATGCGCGGCGCCAATTCCATGGCGAAGGCGGCGACGCCTTTTTCGGCCAGGGCGGCGACCAGATCCTTGTTGCGATAGGGGTCGAGCATGGCGACAAGAATCGCGCCGGGCTTGAGCAGCGCCAGCTCGTCGGGCCCGCCTTCGGCAGCGGTCAGCGGCCGCGCGACCTTGAAGACGATATCGGCGTCGGCGAGCGCGGTTTTCGCATCCGGGGCGATGGCCGCCCCGGCATCGGCAAAGGCGCGGTCGGGGATCGAGGCGCCCTCGCCGGCCCCGGCCTCAACGACGACCTCGAGGCCGAGGCCCTTGAGCCGTTTGACCGTATCCGGCGTCGCGGCGACACGCGCCTCGTTGGCGCGGCGTTCCTTGGGAATGGCAAGCTTCATGCGGACGGCTCTGGGGGATTTGTGCGTTGCAGCAGTTTGCTTGCGACACAATGCCAATCCTGCCGCGCTTTGCCAAGCGCCGATTGCAGAGTGCAAACCGGAAATTCCGCCTGATGGATGCCGTTTCCACCGTGCCGGCGATGGAGTACGATTAAAAGCTGTACAAGCGCCGCCGAAGATGCGCCGCCGCAGACCGCAGGGGGACGGGGATATGTGGACGATTCGCGACTGGCTTCGCTATCTATCGAAAATCCTTTCCTATACGTGGTTCATGCTGACGGTCGCCTGGGGCGGCCCGTTTATCCTGATCGTCAACCAGCAGGGACAGGATTTGCTGCGCGACCTCGCCGAGCGGTCGCGCGGCCCGGCCCTGGTCGCGTTCTTCTTCGCCGCCCTGCTGCTCGCCGGCAACGCCTGGTACTGGGCCCAGAAGGTGATGTTGCCCTTCGGCGGGCGATTCCCGCCGCCGGCCAAATGGCCGCCCTATTTCACCCTGTTCGTCCGCTGGTATCCGCGCGTCATCGGCGCCGGCGCGCTGGCGCTGACCGCGCTGGCCTGCGCCATCGCCGCCCGGACCATGCACGAAACGCCCGATGCGCGCGACCGGCTGATCTGGTTCGGGTTGATCGTGCTCGGGCTCGGCGTCGCCTTCCTCGGTTTCGTGTGGCAGCGCCGGCAGATTTCCGACCGGTTGATGCATAATTTTGTCGGCGTCCGCATGACCCAGATCGACGCTTACGGGCCGCATTATTCGGGCTTCGCCGCTTTCGCCGCCGCCGACCGGACAGCGGCGCTGGCGCTGCTGGTTCAGTTCGTTCTTGCCGGCCTCGTCGCCACGATCGCCGTCTGGCAATGGGGCGTCGCGATTGCGCCCGAGTTCGGCCCGGCGACGGTGACGTTTTTATGGGCGGCGCTGATCATTCCCCTGGGCGCGGCCATCGCCATGGCCGGGGCGTGGTCGCGCATACCGCTCTTCGTCGTCATCCTTGCCGCGGCGCTGGTCTTCGGCCAGTGGAACGACAATCACGAAATCCGCTATCTCGCCGTCAACCCGCAGGCCGGCGATTCTCCTGCGGCGGCGCAAGGCCTCGGCCCCGAATTCGCCGCCTGGACGGCGGCCCAGGCGCAGCGCCGGCCGGCGCGCGGGCCCTTGCCGGTGATTCTCGTTTCGGCCGAGGGCGGCGGCATCCGCGCGGCATATTGGGCCGCGCTTATTCTCGCCCGGCTGCACGACCGTTTCGGCGAGGATTTTTCCGACCGCATCTTCGCCATGAGCGGCGTTTCCGGCGGCAGCCTCGGCCTCGGCGTCTTCGCCGCCATGCGCGCCGACGCCCATTTTGCGCCGTGCGCCGCGCCGGCCGCCAGCCCGCCTGCCCGGCCTTGCGAGCAGGCGGCGATATCGCTGCTCAACCGCGATTTTTTGTCGCCGGTTCTCGCCGGATTGCTGTTCACCGACCTCACCCAGCGCTTTCTACCGGTCCGGATCGGCGCGTTCGACCGCGCCCGCTTCCTCGAATTCGGCTGGGAAGACGCCTATGCCCGCGCGGCCGGCAGCGCCGGCGGGCCCAACATCTTCAGCCAGGCCTTCGACGCGCTCTGGCAAGGCGAGCGGGCGGATCGGACGCCGCTGCTCTTCCTGAACTCAACCCAGGTCCATGACGGGCGGCGGGCGATCGTGGCGCCGCGCCACGTCGCCTTGCCCGATCCCCGGTCGTCGGCGTTTCTCGCCGAATTCCCGCAAGCGATCGATATCGCCGGCATCGCGCCCGGCCCGTTCCGCCTGTCGACCGCGATCGGCCTGTCGGCCCGTTTCCCGCTGATCACCCCGGTCGGCGTGATCAGCGCCCGCGACGGCCAGCGGCGCTTCGCCGATGGCGGCTATTTCGACAATTCGGCCGGGCTGACCCTGCGCGACATCGTGCGCGCCGTCCGGGCCGAACGCATGCGGGACGATGGCGGCATGCTGGCCAGCATGCTGCGCGCCGTGATGCCCGGCAGTGCGCCGCGGAGCCCCGATGTTTTCCCGGTAATTCTGCACATCGTCAACGACCCCGACCCCGACGAGGCGCCGCCGGCGTCGGGCCCGTTCGATTTCGAACAGCTCCTCGCCCCGGTCGAGGCGGTGATGAACGCGCGCGTCGCCCGCAGCCATCAGGCGCGCGCCGTGCTCGAGGAGGAAGTCAGGGCGATGGGCGGGATGTTCGTGTCGTTCTATCTTCACGACCGCAAGCGGGTCGGCATTCCGCTCGGCTGGACGCTGTCGCCGACGGTGCGCACCGAGCTGCGCCGCCAGCTCGACGAAGTGCTGCCCGACCCGGCGGCCGGGAATTCGGCCCAGCTACAGGCCATCGCCTGCGCGCTGCGCGACCCCAACCCCGCGCGCAACTGCCGCGCCGGAAGCTAGAGACGGATTGGTCGACCCTTGCGATCGCCGATCAAGCCGAGGCAAGGAACCGGCGAAGCCTTTCCTGCACCCGGTCAGGGTCTTTCAACTGGCATTCCCAGACGACGAGGCACGCCCACCCCATGCGCCGCAACGACCGGAGATTACGGCTGTCGCGCGCCTTGTTTCGCGCCACTTTCTCGATCCAGTAGTCCCGGTTCGTTCGGGGGGTTCGCGAACCCCTTCGGCATCGATGCCCGTGCCAGAAACAACCGTGGATGAACACAACTTTTTGCAGCGCCAGAAAAGCTAAGTCCGGACTGCCTGGGAGGCTAGATTTGTGAGATTGAAACCGGTTTCCTATTTCTCGTGCGAGTCGCCGAACCAGAAGCTCCGGTTTCGAATTTCTAGAAGGAACCGCCCGCATAATTGCGCTACGAGCCTCCGACGGTGACGCGAGCTTATTCGTCTTCTGGTTCCTCTTCCTTTTGGCCATGGTTGCGAATTACAACCTCATTTGGCTCTAGAAATTCTTTTTTGTATCTTTCGAGTCGCGCAAAATGCGCCTTAAGCGATGTACGTAACTGCGAACTATCCTTTACGTTTAGGATATGATCGATCAGACGGCCAATATGCTCTACTTGTCTCGGCAACCGAAGACTCGGGTCTAGGCGTGTTCCGATCTCCTCGTCAGATAACAATTGTATAATCTGCTTCTTGGGAAGCTGAAACTTCGGTTTTCCTGATTCTGGCGGCGTCGAGCCATTCATTAAGGACGATTTTTGATGGAATTCGTAGAATAAATAGGCCTCCAACGCATCTAAATGGCCAACGTCACGCATGGGCCATGCCCAAATATATGCTATTTCCCACACATCGATTTGACGATTGGCGATGATATCGCTTCGGGCGCTAGTCAGATGCCGGCTAGCGCGAGATCTAATCCCATCGCGTGATTGACCAACATAGATCGGGGTCTCGTCAAGATCGCAAAGCGCGTAAACTCCTGTTTCATCCGATACGCCCTTTAATTGTTTCTTTCTATATGCGAGGACAAACCCTCTTTCGCGTTCCAAACTACGAGGACGGGGAATGTCCGAACGTTCGGAACTACGCTGCTTCATAAACTTCGCGCCCAGAGTTTGCTCGAACGAGCCTATGGAGAATATGCTTCTCCAGCCACCATACGACCGGGACCGCCACCCCGTCGCCGGCGAGATGATAGGCTTCGTTGTAGTTGCCGGGGAGCTTGTAATCGTCGGGCAAACCCATCAGCCGCGCCGCCTCGCGAGGCGACAGAAGGCGGGATCTGATTTTTTCGCCTTTGACTAAGACCACGGTCTGCCGGCTCGACCCGCCGGTCGGCGTACGCAAGCACCCGCTAACGTCATCGAAGCGGATTTCGGCTCTTTGGGTTTTTCCGCCCGCTTCGTCGCGCCGGGTCCGCTTGTAAACACAGCCGATAAGCCGTGCACCGATTGTTTGGGCAGCCCGCAGCTTCGCCAGATTGGCGGCTGACATTAGAGCCGTCAAACGGCGCGTTTCCTCCGGTGTGTGCCATGAAACCCCGGCTGGGGTTTTTTCGATAATGTCCCGTAATGTCGTCTCGCGGCGCTTGGGTGCAGGCAGACGCCACCACACCCATTTTTCCATAAGCGCGGCCGGCAGGCGGAAATACGCCGCTCGGAGTGCGGAATTGTGCCAAAGCAACGACGGTTCCGCATCTTGGAGATCCGAAGGAACTGCTATTTCGTTGCTTGTCGCGACGATAAATAGCCGTGGGCGCGATTGAGGGACAAAATGCACCGCGTCGACCACCATCGCCCCGAAACGATAGCCGAGCGACGAAAGAGCGCCGCAGATCGCCTCGAAATCCTGTCCTTGATTTGACGAAAGAGTCCCGACGACATTCTCTAGCGCAATAATCCGCGGCGAACGGCCTTCTTTTTTAAGGGACTTCATTAAGCGCCAAAACGACCAGAACGTTCCGCTGCGTTCGCCATCGAGTCCCCGCCCCATGCCCGCCAAAGACAGGTCCTGGCATGGGAACGATGCCCACGCGAGATCGGCATGTCCCGGAAGGCTTGCCGATTTCAGTTCGGCAATATCCTTCACGACCAGATGGTGCGCCGGTCGGAAATTGTTATGATATGCAGCAGCTTTCTTTTCGCACCATTCATTAGCGAACATGCATTTCCAGCGCCGCCCCAACCCCAGCGAGGCCATGCCCCCACCAGCAAAAAATTCATAAAAGGCGAACTGGTCGCTACTGGCGGAAGCTTTTCTGGTCGGCATAGTCATTCTATATATCGTGCCGTGAAACCACCCGCCCCTCAATATCTATGTTGGGCTGAGTTTGAATTTTAGAACATATATAGAACAAAAACTTTGGTCAAGTCACGCTGCGGCCTAGGCGGCGGGCGGCAGGCCGACGGCCCCGAGCGCGGCCGCCTGGCGCTTGGCGAGCGCCTTCAATTCGAAATCGTCGATCAGGTCGTGGAACAGGCGGTGCCAGTTGACCTCCGCCTTCAGGTGCAGGAACACCGAGCCGAGGCCGATCGCCGCGCGATCCATGAGCACGAATTCGCGCGGCGGCGTCACGCCGCCGAGGCGGCGGATATCGGCGTGCACCTTCTCGGCCACCTCGCGGCCATAGACGCCGGAATTGGTTTCCTCGATCAGGCGCGTGCGGTCCTCCATCAGCGGCGCATAGACGAACGCCGCCCAGCGGTTGAGCGCCGCGATTATTTCCTTCGACAGGCCGGTGAATCCCCAGGTTTCATAGGCGTGGACGGCGAGGTCCCGATCGCCCCGGCGCAGCGCCCAGTAAAGATCGATCACCCCGCCGACGAAACGCGGCGGGAAGACCCGGATGCAGCCGAAATCGAGCAGGTTGATGTCGTCCTCCCCCTCGGCCTCGGCCGGGCGCGCCGAATAATTGCCGAGATGCGGGTCGCCGTGGATCACGCCGTAGCCGTAGAACGGCACGTACCAGGCACGGAACATGTTGAGGGCGACGCGGTTGCGCCGCTCGACCGGCGCGTCCTTGACCGCGAGCAGCTTGACGCCGTCGAGCCAGGTCATGGTCAGCAGCCGCCGGGTCGAAAGCGCGGGCACCACGCGCGGCACGTGAATATGCTTTTCCTTGCGCAGCATGCGCGCATAGAGCGCCATGTGCTTCGCCTCGCGCGCGTAATCGAGTTCTTCGCGCAGGCGCTCGGCGATTTCGGCGTGGATTTCGCGCGTCGTGATCGCACGGTCGTAACGCTCGTAGATCGCGAAGACGAGCTTGAGCTGGCGCAGATCGGCCTCGACCGCCGACTGCATGTCGGGATACTGGAGTTTGCAGGCGAGCTTCGCCCCGTCGGGCGCCACGGCGCGATGCACCTGGCCGAGCGAGGCGGCGGCGGCGGCCGTGCGCTCGAAGCTTTTGAAGCGGTTCTCCCAGTCTTCGCCCAGCTCGCTCGCCATGCGGCGCTTGACGAACGGCCAGCCCATCGACGGCGCGTCGGACTGGAGCTGGATCAGCTCGTGCACGTATTCGTCGGGCAGCGCGTCGGGAATCGTCGACATCAGCTGCGCCACCTTCATCAGCGGGCCCTTGAGCCCGCCGAGGGCGGCGCGCAGATCGCCGGCGTGTTTTCCGCGGTCGATGCGCAGGCCGAACACCCGCTCGGCCCCGAGCCGCGCCGCGAACCCGCCGACCGCAGCGCCCACCCGTGCGTAGCGCCTGACGCGCCCGCCCAGCGTGTTGCGCTCCTCGTCGGTCGCCATCAACCGAGCTTTTCCAGCTCGTCGATGAAGCCGGCGATCACCTCGAGGCCGCCGCGCCAGAACGCCGGATCGGCCGCGTCGAGCCCGAACGGGGCGAGCAGCTCGCGATGCCGCTTGGTGCCGCCGGCGCGCAGCAGATCGAGATATTTTTCGGCGAAGCCCTTGGGCGCGCGCTGGAAGGCGGCATAAAGCGAGTTCACCAGGCAATCGCCGAACGCATAGGCGTAGACATAGAACGGCGAATGGATGAAATGCGGGATATAGGCCCAGTAATGGGCGTATTCCTCGTCGAAGCGGAAGACCGGGCCGAGGCTTTCGCGCTGCACGTCGAGCCAGATTTCGCCGATGCGCCTGGCCGTCAGCTCGCCCGTGCGGCGCTCATCGTGGAGGCGGCGCTCGTACTCGACGAAGGCGATCTGGCGCACGACGGTGTTGAGCATGTCCTCGACCTTGCCGGCGAGCATCGACTTGCGGCGCTTGGCGTCTTTTTCCGCATCGAGCATGGCGCGGAAGGTCAGCATCTCGCCGAACACCGAGGCGGTTTCGGCGAGCGTCAGCGGCGTATCCGACATCAGATGCCCCTGCGGACCGGCCAGCACCTGATGGACGCCATGGCCGAGCTCGTGGGCGAGCGTCATCACGTCGCGCGACTTGCCGAGATAATTGACCAGCAGATAAGGATGCGCCGACGGCACGGTCGGGTGGGCGAAGGCGCCCGGCGACTTGCCGGGCCGCGCCGGCGCGTCGATCCACGCGCGGTCGAAGAACTGCCGGCCGATGGTCGCGAGATCGGGCGAAAATGCGTTATAGGCGTCAAGCACCGTATCGCGCGCCTTGGCCCACGGCACGACCCGGTCCTCGACATCCGGCAGCGGCGCGTTGCGGTCCCAGTAATCGAGTTGCTTGGCCCCGAACCATTTCGCCTTCAGGGCATAATAGCGATGCGACAGGCGCGGATAGGCGTCGCGCACGGCCGAGACGAGCGCCTCGACCACCTCGTCCTCGACCCGATTGGCGAGGTTGCGCGCCGAGATCGGGCGCGGGTAATTGCGCCACTTGTCCTCGATCTCCTTGTCCTTGGCGAGGGTGTTGGTGACCAGGGCAAACAGGCGCGAATTGTCGTCGAACACCTTGCCGATCGATTTCGCCGCCGCCTTGCGCAGCGCCGGATCGGGCTCGGAGAGAAGATGCATCGCCTCGGCGCTGGTCAACTCCTTGCCGTTGACCGGAAAGCGCAGCGCGGCAACCGTCTCGTCGAACAGCCGCACCCAGGCCGCGCGGCCGGCGACGTGTTTTTCATGCAGCAGGCGCTCCATCTCGTCGCCCAGTTGATGCGGGCGAAAGGCGCGCAGATCGCGCAGCCACGGCCCGTATTTGGCCAGCTCCGGTGCGGCCATCTTCGCCTTGAGCGCCGCGTCGTCGATGCGGTTGATTTCCAGCGCGAAGAACAGCATCTGCGCCGATATCGCGTTGACCCGTTCCTGGGCCGTCTGGAAGAACTTGCCGATATCGGGATCGCTCTGGTCGCCGGCATAGACGAGATCGGCATAGCTCGTAAGCCGGCCGAGCCGTTCCTCGATCTTCTCATACGCCGCGACCGCCGCGCCGAGCGCCGCACCCGACAGCCCGGCGAGCTTGCCGAAATGAGCGTCGCGGAAGGCGCGCGCGTCTTTTTCGGCGGCCGCAAGGTCGGCCTCGATCGCCGGAGAATCGCGCCCGGGGTAAAGATCGGCGAGATTCCAGTTTGGCAGATCGCCCAGCCCCTCGCCGGCCGGAACCCGGCGGGCGGCGGTATCGGCGGGGGCAAGGCGGGGGGCGGAAGACGGGCAGGAAGACGGCGCTAACACGTTCGACATGAGGCAAAAACTCCAAAACGATGTTATCGATATAAGCTCGCGAAGACGGCGCGCCAAGCGCCCTTACCGGCCGATCGGGGAAAAACCCGGCAGAACCGGATCAAGAGGGGGGAGATCGAGCATCATGGATTATCGGGCATGTCCCAGCCTGCCGGCGATGTTTTTCGACCTGGCGCGGCAATATGACGACAAGCCGGCAATGTGGGCGAAGCGCCCCGGGGGCGACGGAAGCTGGGCCCCGATGACCTGGCGCGAGGCGGCGCGACAGGCCAACCATCTCGCCCGCGGGCTGGCCGCCCTCGGCATCCGCCCCGGCGACCGGGTGGCGCTGGTCGCCGAGAACCGGCCGGAATGGATCGTCGCCGACTACGCGATCATGGCCGCCGGCGCGATCACGGTTCCCGGCTATGTCACCAACACGGTCGAGGATCATCGCCATATCCTCGCCAATAGCGGCGCCAAGGGCGCCATCGTCTCGACCCGGGCGCTCGCCGAAAAAGTCGTCGCCGCGGCGCGTCTGACCGCCGATTGCCGGTTCGTCGTCGCCATCGAGCCGCCGCCGGCGATCGAGGATGCCGGCATCGCCATTTTTCCGTGGCGCGAAACGCTGGCGCGCGGCGAAGCCATGCCCGACACCGTGGCCGCGACCGTGGCGAAGCTGAAACGCGGCGACCTCGCCTGCATCATCCATACTTCGGGCACCGGTGGGCTGCCCAAGGGCGTCGCCCTGTCGCACGGCGCGATCATTGCCAACTGCCTCGGCGCCTATGACCTGCTGAAATCGCTCGGCGTCGACGACGAAATCTTCCTGTGTTTTCTGCCGCTGTCGCATTCCTACGAGCATACTTGCGTCGGCGCGTTCGCCCTGTCGATCGGCGCCCAGGTCTATTTCGCCGAAGGGGCCGATGCCCTCGCCCGCAACATGATCGAAGCGCGGCCGACGATCATGACCGCCGTGCCGCGGCTTTACGAAACGATGCATCATCGCATCACCGCCACCCTCGCCCGCGACGGCGGGCTGAAGGCGAAGCTGTTCGGCCTCGCGGTGCGGCTCGGCCGGAAACGTTACGAAACGCCGCATGCCCTTGCCTTTCACGAGCGGCTGCTCGACCGGCTGCTCGACCGGCTGGTGCGCGACAAGATGCGCGCCCGCTTCGGCGGACGGCTCAAGGCGCTGGTCTCCGGCGGCGCGCCGCTCAATTACGATATCGGCCTGTTCTTCACTGCCCTCGGCCTGCGGCTGCTTCAGGGTTACGGCCAGACCGAAAGCGCCCCGGTGGTGAGCTGCAACGCGCCAACCCTGGTCAAGCTCGACACCGTCGGGCCGCCGCTGACCGATGTCGAGGTGAAGATCGCCGGAGACGGCGAGATCCTGGTGCGCGGCGAATTGGTCATGCAGGGTTACTGGAACGACCCCGAGGCGACCGCGCGTACTGTCCTCGACGGCTGGCTGCACACCGGCGATATCGGCCTGATCGACGCCGACGGCTATCTCAAGATCACCGACCGCAAGAAGGATTTCATCAAGAACGCCGGCGGCGAGATGATCGCGCCGGCCCGCGTCGAAGGGCTCTTGTCGCTTGAGCCCGAGATTGCCCAGGCGATGGTCTATGGCGACCGCCGGCCGTATCTGGTTGCGGTCGTCGTGCCGCGCCCGGAAATTGTCGACGCCGTCGCCAAGGCGAACGGCCAGCCGACCGATCTCGCGCGTCTCGCCGACGATCCGGCGCTGCGCGCGCAGATCGACAAGGCGGTCGAGCGGGTGAACGCACGGCTTCCCGGGCCCGAACGGGTGCGCCGTTTTCTTATCGCCGCGCCTTTCACCATCGACAACGAAATGATGACTCCGACCCTCAAGATCCGCCGGCACAAGATCCGCGAGGCCTATGGCGCCCGGCTGGACGCGTTGTATGGCTGAACGGCGCCCGGCGCGGAATCAGTTCGCGCCGAGGGTCTTGAGATAGGCGATGACGTTCTGGCGGTCCTCGGCGTCCTTGAGGCCGGGGAACCCCATCTTGGTGCCCGGCACGAGATCGCGCGGCTTGGTCAGCCAGCGATCAAGCGTCGCCTCGTCCCAGGTCAGGCCCGCTTCCCGGAGCGCCGACGAATAGCGATATTTCTCGTCCGTCGCGGCGGCGCGGCCGAACACGCCGTAAAGGCTGGGGCCTACCGCGTTGCGGCCCGGCTCGATGCGATGGCAGGCCATGCATTTCCGGAACACCGACTTGCCGGCATCCGCGTCGCCGGCCGCCGCCGCCGATCCGGCGGCGAACGCGGAAAACAGCAACGACAATGCGACGGCCGCGATACGGCGATAAGGCAACATCCACCTCTTGGCGTAATTTACAGATATTTTTGCACCCGCGCGACGATATCCTCGGGCGCGGGGTTGGGCAGAAGCATCGACAGGAAGCCGCCGTCGCGCCCCATCAGATAGATGAAAGCCGAATGGCCGACCTGATCGCCGCCGGACGGCGCGCGAAACTTCGCCGCGTGGACGCGATAGGCGCGCGTCGCCGCCTCGATCGCGGCCGGAGTCCCCGTAAGCCCGACGATACGCGGATCGAACTTGGCGAGAAACGCCGCCAGTGTCGCCGGCGTATCGGTTTCAGGATCGACGGTGACGAAGAGCGGCGCAACCTTCGCCGCGTCGGGGCCGAGCGTCGCCAGCGCCGAGGCCATCGCCTGCAGTTCCAGTCCGCACACGTCCGGACACTCGGTATAGCCAAACATCACCAGCATCAGCCTGCCACGAAAATCCTTGTCGCTGCGCGCCGCGCCGGTATGGTCGACAAGGTCGAACGCCCCGCCGAGGCCGGGGATCGGCAGCGTATCGCCG
>JACQAF010000210.1 GCA_016195145.1 Rhodospirillales bacterium | reverse complement strand
CTGGCGACGGCGGTCTTGCTGGCGCTCAAGCTCAACCGGCCGCTGTTCCTCGAAGGCGAGGCGGGCGTCGGCAAGACCGAGATCGCCAAGGTGCTGGCCGAGGGGCTCGGCCGCCGTCTCATCCGCCTGCAATGCTACGAGGGGCTCGATATCGCCGCCGCCGTTTATGAATGGAACTATTCGCGCCAGATGATCGAGATCCGCCTCGCCGAGGCGGGCGGGACGAGCCGCGAAGCCCTCGATGCAGAGATTTTCTCCGACCGCTTCCTCATCCGCCGGCCGCTGTTGCAGGCGCTGTCGCCCGATCCCGCCGGCCCGCCGGTGCTGCTGATCGACGAGCTCGACCGCGCCGACGAGCCGTTCGAGGCGTTTCTGCTCGAAGTGCTCAGCGACTATCAGGTGACCATTCCGGAACTCGGCACGGTCAAGGCCCCCGCCCCGCCGATCGTCGTCGTCACCTCCAACCGCACGCGCGAGATTCATGACGCGCTGAAGCGCCGCTGCTTCTATTACTGGGTCGATTACCCCGACGCGGCGCGCGAACTCGACATCCTCAAGGCCAAGGCCCCCGGCGCGCCGGCCGCGCTGTCGCGCCAGGTGGTCGGCTTCGTGCAGAAGCTGCGCGGCGAGGAGCTGTTCAAGCTGCCCGGCGTCGCCGAGACCATCGACTGGACCAACGCCCTCGTCGCCCTCGACCGCATCGTTCTCGACCCGGCGACGATCAACGACACGCTCGGCGCGCTGCTCAAATACCAGGACGATATCGCCAAGATCAAAGGGCCGGAGGCGGCCCGGCTGCTCACCCAGGTCGAGGCCGAGCTTGCCACCGCCCCGCCCGCGCGATGACCCCCCGATGACTCCCGGCCGGATAAGCGGCGCCGACCCGGACGGCACGCTGGTCGCCAACCTGATGCATTTCGCGCGCACGCTGCGCGCCGCCGGCCTGCCCATCGGCCCCGGCCGGGTGCTCGACGCGGTGCGCGCGGTCGAGGCGGCCGGCATCGCCGATCGCGGCGATTTTTACTGGACGCTGCACGCCGTGTTCGTCAACCGCCGCGACCAGCGCGAGATTTTCGACCAGGCCTTCCGCCTGTTCTGGCGCGATCCGCAGCTTCTCGAACGCATGATGTCGCTGCTGCTGCCGCAGGCCATCGGGGCCGGCGATCGTGAAAAGCAGCGCGAGGCGATGAGCCGCCGCCTTGCCGAGGCGCTGCAGCAGGGCACCGGCGAGCGCCGCGCGCCGCTCGCCCCCGAGATGGAAGAAACCTTCGATGCGACCATGACCTGGTCCGACCGCGAACTTCTGCAGAAGAAGGATTTCGAGCAGATGTCGGCCGCCGAGATCGCCGCCGCCAAGCGGGCGATGGCGCGGCTCAGCCTGCCGCTCGCCGAGGCGCCGACCCGCCGTGCCCGGCCCGATCCGCGCGGCCGGCGGGCCGATCTGCGGGCCACCCTGCGCGCGACGCTGCGCGGCGGCGGGGACATCATCGCCCTGCGCTTCCGCGCCCCGCGCCTGCGCCCGCCGCCGCTGGTCGTGCTGTGCGACATTTCGGGCTCGATGGAGCGTTATTCGCGCATGTTCCTCCATTTCCTCCACGCCCTCGCCAACGACCGCGACCGGGTGCACACCTTTCTCTTCGGCACGCGCCTGACCAACATCACCCGGCATCTGCGTTACAAGGACGTCGACAGGGCGCTGGCCAAGGTCGCCGGCGCGGTCGAGGACTGGTCGGGCGGCACGCGGATCGGCCGCTGTCTCGGCGAATTCAACCTGCGCTGGGCGCGCCGGGTGCTCGGCCAGAACGCGGTGGTCGTGTTCATCAGCGACGGCCTCGACCGCGACGCCGGCGAGGGGCTGGGCCGCGAGATGGAGCGTCTTCACAAATCGTGCCGGCGGCTGATCTGGCTCAATCCCCTGTTGCGTTATGCCGCCTTCGAGCCAAAATCATTGGGCATGAGGGCGATCCTGCCGCATGTCGACGAATTCCGCCCGGCCCACAACCTGGCGAGCCTCGGCGAGCTGGCCGCGGCGCTCAGCGCCCCGGCCCGCAGCCGTATCGCCGCCCCGTACAGAGGTGCCGCATGACCCAGACCGCACAGCATGAAGACATCCTCGGCCAGGCCGCCGAATGGCGCCGGGCCGGCAAGGGAGTGGCGCTCGCCACCGTCGTCACCACCTGGGGCTCGTCGCCCCGCCCGGCGGGCAGCCAGCTCGCCGTCGACGAGGCCGGCAATTTCGTTGGCTCGGTATCCGGCGGCTGCATCGAGGGGGCGGTAATCAAGGAAGCGCAGGACGCCATCGCCGGCGGCCGGCCGCGCCTGCTCGATTTCGGCGTCAGCAACGAGCAGGCATGGGAGGTCGGCCTCGCCTGCGGCGGCAAGGTGCGCGTTTTTGTCGAGCGGGTCGAATGAAGCGCGCCGTCCTCGACGAGCTCGCCGCTGCCCGCGCCGCCGGACGGCCGGTGGCGCTCGCCACCAACCTGCGCAGCGGCCAGCAGCTTCTCGTCTACGCCGACGGGACCGGCGGCGATCTCTGCCTCGACATGGACATGGTGGTCGCCGCCGGCGAGACGCTCAAGACCGACCGCTGCGACACGCTTTCGACCCCGGCCGGCGAGGTGTTTGTCCAGCCGTTCAATCCGCCGCCGCGCCTGATCGTCGTCGGCGCGGTGCATATCTCGCAACCCCTCGCCGCGATGGGCCAGCTTGCCGGCTACGGCGTGACCATTGTCGATCCGCGCCGCGCTTTCGCCGGCGGCGAACGTTTCGCCGGCTTCGACGTGACTTACGAGTGGCCGGACGAGGCGCTCACCCGCCTCAAGCCCGACGCGCGCACCGCCATCGTCACCCTGACCCACGATCCCAAGCTCGACGATCCCGCCCTCGCCGTGGCGCTGCGCTCGCCGGCTTTCTACATCGGTTCGCTCGGCAGCAAAAAGACCCACGCCGCGCGCCGCCACCGCCTCGGCAAGCTCGGCTTCGGCGAGAACGAGCTTGCCCGTATTCATGGGCCCGTCGGGCTTGCCATCGGCGCGCTGTCGCCGGCCGAAATTGCCGTGTCGATCCTGGCCGAGATCACCCAGACGCACCGCAACGGAGCCGCGTCGTGAAATTCGGCGACATCCCGGTTGCCAAGGCTGAGGGCGCGATCCTCGCCCACGGCTTGCGGCTGGACGGCCTGTCGTTCAAGAAGGGGCGCGTGCTGTCGCCCGACG